>DASZMW010000190.1:0-25546 GCA_035551735.1 Humibacter sp.
CGCTCGCACCCGAGAGGAAGACACGCAAGTAGTCACGAGCCTGCTTGCTCGTGACCGGCGCCTGCCGGATCTTCTCGTTCAGCGACTCGAACTCGCGACGGGAGAAGACATAGACGCATCGTTCCTGGCCACGGGTCATCACGAGTCCTGACTCGAACTCGTCACGGAACTTGGCCGGGAGGATGATGCGCCCCTTCTCGTCGAGCTTGGGGGCGTAGGTACCAAGGAACATCGGCTCCTCCCCCGTCGATCTGTGTCGCGAGCTGGCGACATCCTCCACTTTACTCCACCTTCATCCACCCAGAGCCAGAAGATGACGAATTCACAGCATAGCTCTGCCCTGAATCCGTTGAAAATACTGGGATTTCCGTGGTGGAGGGCGGTGGAGGGGTGCGAGCCCTCAGGGAGAGCCGCGGCGTGTCGGTTGCGAGCAGCCACGGTCGACGAAGCGCCCGGTCAGCGCACGGCGTTCGACATGAAAAAAGCCCGCCGAATCGGCGGGCGCGAAGTGGAGCAGAGAGGAGAGGTCAGATCAGCACAGTTTCATCGGGGAGGTGAGTGGAGGCAAACGCGAGGTCATCAATGCGAACCGGAAACGCGATCAACTCAGTGATCGCCATCCTGACGCTTTTCCCATCGCTCATTGAGCTTGTCCATGAAGCCCGGCTGCGTCGATTTCGCCTGGGACTTCTGCTCCGTCGGCGCTGCCGCCGCTGCCCGCTTCACTCGGCTGGGCGTGATCGCCAGTAGTACACCGGCGAGCATCAGCACGAAGCCGAGAATGCCCACGACGATCACCTGGAGGAACACACCTGTCAGCAGAACACCGACGCCGACCACGGCGAGCAGAATGCCCAGAACGACCGACCGATAGCTCGGACGGACGCGCACGCCACCGACCTTCGCGACGAAGTCGGCGTCGTTCTGGTAGAGACTGCGCTCCATTTCATCGAGGAGGCGCTGCTCGTGCTCCGAAAGCGGCATCCTTGTCCCCCTCAGGCTTACGAGAATGACGGTGTGTAACTACTGATTCTAGTCTTGCTACCGCAGCTAGGCTAGGCGAGTGGCCGAAAGTAACCGACTGATCGATCTTGTCGACGACCGACTCGGACACTTTCTCGAAACGCGCGAACCTATTCTGTTCTCCGTTGCCCCGGACACGGAGCCGTTGACCGCCTTCTCCCGGCAGTTTCTCAGTGGAGGCAAGCGTTTCAGGGCCCTCTTCTGCTACTGGGGCTTCAAAGCCGTACACGACGCCCGCTCGTCACGAGAGCCAGACCGACTCGATCCTGTGATCGGCACCGCCGCGGCGCTCGAACTGTTCCACGCTGCAGCTCTCATTCACGACGACATCATCGACCGCTCCGACACCAGGAGGGGGGCGCCATCTGCGCATCGCAGGTTCGAAACGCTGCACAACGAGAGCGGATGGGACGGGTCCGCCGCCGAGTTCGGGACGGGAGCAGCAGTTCTGCTCGGGGACCTGCTCCTCGGATTCAGTGACGACCTGCTCGCCGAAGCGCTCGCCGACGACGTTCGACCCGAGCGAGCACGAGGCGTGCGGCGCGAGTTCGGGCAGATGAGAGCCGAGGTGATAGCCGGCCAGTATCTGGACATCCTCGAAGAGAGGTCGTGGCGCACCGGCGCCGAGGACCAATTGCTGCCCCGTGCGGAACGCGTCATCGTCTACAAGTCGGCCAAGTACAGCGTGCAGGCGCCCCTGGTCATCGGTGCTCTTCTGGCAGGCGCGAACCTCGGGCAGCTGGATGCCCTGCGCGACTTCGGACTGCCGCTCGGCATCGCCTTCCAGCTGCGCGACGACGTGCTCGGCGTCTACGGCGATTCCAGCGTCACAGGCAAGCCGAGCGGCGACGATCTACGCGAGGGGAAGCGCACAGTGCTCGTCGCTCTTGCCCGGCACGCTCTTCCCGCATCGGCCAGACGAGTGCTGGACGAACTGCTCGGCGATCCGGACCTCGACGAAGAACAGGTTCGCATGCTGCAGAGCACGATCTCGGCGTCGGGCGCCACGACGGAGGTGGAACGCATGATCGCCCTCAACGTCGATCGCGCCGTTCGTGCCCTCGACGACGTCGACCTGGCGGACGCTGCGGTCAACCACCTTCGTGATCTCGCGCGATCGGTCACCGACCGCGTGGCTTGAGCGGGCGCCGGGAAGCGCTGCGACTCACGCCAGCGCTTGAGCCACCCGTCGCACCTCAGCCTTGCGGCCGGCGCGCAGAGCGTCGATCGGCGCGGCACCGAGGCTGTCCTCGGTGTCGAGCAGCCAATCCATCGCCTCGTCGTCGCTGAATCCGTCGTCGGCCAGCACGATGAGAGTGCCGCGCAATTCGCTCAGGGGTTCACCGTCGACGATGAAGTCGGCCGGTATCTTCAGCACGCCATCTACACGTGCGCCCAGCAGATGCCTGTCTTCGAGCAGCCGGTGGACGCGACCGACGCCGACGCCGAGCACCTCCACGAGCTCGGGGACAGTGAGCCAGGTTCTCTCTTCTCGACTGTTCACAGTTTGGGGATCGGGGTTCGCCACCCATCTAGAGTGCCACGGTCGCCACGCATTCCGCATTCGCACGTGCCCCATTCGTTACCGTGTTCTACCGGGGCGCCCGGCCACTGATCCGTAGACTCGACGGGTGACCGCGAGCCAGCCAGATCCGATGCTCGGCCGTCTCATCGACGGCCGGTATCAGGTGCGCTCGCGCATCGCCAGGGGTGGAATGGCGACCGTCTATCTCGCCACCGACCTGCGCCTGGAGCGCAGGGTGGCGATCAAGGTCATGCACGGTCATCTCGCCGACGACGCTCAGTTCAAGAACCGATTCGTGCAAGAGGCGAGGTCGGCGGCGCGACTCGCGCACCCGAACGTCGTGAGCGTGTTCGACCAGGGCCAAGACGCCGACATGGCCTACCTGGTCATGGAGTATCTGCCTGGCATCACCCTTCGCGACCTGTTGCGCGACTACGGCAGGCTCACCGCAGAACAGACAATCGACATCTCGGATGCCGTGCTCTCCGGCCTCGCCGCAGCTCACCGGGCCGGCATCGTGCATCGTGATCTCAAGCCCGAGAACGTGCTGCTCGCCGACGACGGCCGCATCAAGATCGGCGACTTCGGCCTCGCCCGCGCGGTGACCAACAGCACGGGAACCGGCCAGGCGCTGCTCGGCACGATCGCCTACCTCTCCCCCGAGCTCGTCACTCGCGGCGTCGCCGATGCCAGGAGCGACATCTACGCGCTCGGCATCATGATCTTCGAGATGCTCACCGGCGAGCAACCCTTCAAGGGCGAGCAGCCGATGCAGATCGCGTATCAGCACGCAAACGACTCGGTGCCCGCTCCGAGCAGCCTCAACCCCGAGGTTCCCCGCCAGCTTGACGAGCTGGTCCTGTGGGCGACCGCCAAGGATCCCGCCGACCGCCCGGCCGACGCCGGCGTGATGCTCGAACGGCTGTTGGAGGTGGAGCGCGAGCTGCGGGCAGGTGAGGGCGAGACCGTGGTGCAGCCGACGCTCGTGCTGGCGGATGCCGGCATGGCGGCATCCGATTCCGACACCCAGATCATTGCTCCCGCGGCGTCGGTGCGCCCCGAAGCGTCGGCGACTGACGCGGTGGCCGCGCTGGCGAAGATGAGCCGAAAGCGTTCAGCGCACGGATGGTGGCTGATCGCCCTGGTGCTCGTACTCGCCGCCGCTGCCGGTGGCACCGGCTGGTATTTCGGAGCAGGTCCGGGCGCGCTTGTGACCGTTCCGACGGTGAACGGATCGAGTCTCGCGAACGCGAAGACGGCACTCGCCGATGTCGGGTTCGCGACGGCATCCGACCAGGTCTATTCCACGACCGTTCCGACGGGCACCGTCGTATCGTCTTCGCCCGGCCAAGGTGGGAAGGTCGTCAAGGGCGCCACTGTGACGCTGCACGTCTCCCAGGGTCCACAGCCGATCACGATTCCAACGCTCGCCGGCCTCAGCAAGGCACAGGCGCAGAAGGCGATCACCGACGCGCATGCGGTCGTGGGAACGGTGGACGAGCAGTTCAACTCCGATGTGGCCAAGGACAACGTGATCTCGGCTGCGAGAGCGGAGGGCGACAAGGGGGATCTCTCGCACGGCGGCTCGTACTTCGACGGCATGAAGGTGAACCTCGTCGTCTCCCTCGGGGCCGTCCCCGACGTCACGGGCAAGACGCTCTCCGACGCGCAGTCAGCACTCAGCGCGGTCGGGTTGAAGGGTGTCACGGGCTCGGAGGAGTACAGCGACTCGGTCGAGAGCGGCAGCGTGATCAGCGCGGCACCGCAGAATGACGGTCCGACGCGAGCCGGCGACACGATCCTGCTCGACGTTTCGAAGGGGCAGCAGCTCTTCTCCGTGCCGAACGTGGTCGGCATGACGAGGGATAAGGCGAAGAAGGCGCTCACCGATGCGGGGTTCACGCCCACGTACAACGCGATCTGGGACAGCTTCCCTGACAGCCTGACCAAGGTGACGGCATCCGATCCCGACGCATCGGCCCAGGAACCGAAGGGCACGAAGGTCACGCTGATCATCAGCAGCGCGCTGTGAGCATGTGCGCGCCGGTCCCCGCCGAGATCAGGCCTCCGCCAGCTCCTCGGCGACCAGGAATGCGAGTTCCAGCGACTGCATGTGATTGAGCCTCGGATCGCACAACGACTCGTACCGCGTTGCCAGCGTCGCCTCGTCGATGTGCTCCGATCCGCCGAGGCACTCCGTGACATCGTCACCGGTGAGTTCGACGTGGATTCCGCCAGGGTTCGTTCCCGCAGCGCGGTGTGCTTCGAAGAACCCCTTGACCTCGTCGACCACGTCCTCGAAACGGCGGGTCTTGTACCCGGCGGGGGTCGTTAGGCCGTTCCCGTGCATCGGATCGGTCACCCAAAGGGGTGTGGCGCCGTGACCCTTGATCGCCTCGAGGAGTGGCGGCAAAGCATCCCTGATCGTGCCTGCTCCCATCCGTGTGATGAAGGTCAGCCTGCCGGGTTCGCGCTGCGGGTCCAGCTTGTCGACGAGGCGGAACATGTCGTCGACACTGGTCGAGGGGCCGAGCTTGACGCCGATCGGATTGCGCACCCTGCTCAGGAAGTCGACGTGCGCGCCGTCGATCTGACGCGTGCGCTCGCCGATCCAGACGAAGTGAGCTGACGTGTTGTACGGGGTGCCCGTGCGCGAGTCGATGCGCGTCATCGGACGCTCGTAGTCCATCAGCAGCGCCTCATGGCTCGAGTAGAACTCCACGCGCTTGAGTTCGTCGAAGTCGGCGCCCGCCGCCTCCATGAACTTGATGGCCCTGTCGAGTTCGCGAGCCAAGCCCTCGTACCGCTGATTGGCCGGGTTGGCGGCGAAGCCCCTGTTCCAGCTGTGCACCTGTCGCAGGTCGGCGAAACCGCCCTGCGTGAAAGCGCGGATGAGGTTCAGGGTGGATGCCGCAGTGTGATAGCCGCGCACCAGTCGTTGGGGATCCGCGGTGCGGGACTGCTCTGTGAAGTCATAGCCGTTGACCATGTCGCCCCGGTAGGCGGGAAGCGTGACGCCGCCCCTGGTCTCCGAATCGCTGGAGCGTGGCTTGGCGAACTGACCCGCCATGCGGCCCATCTTCACGACGGGCACCGAAGCCCCGTATGTGAGCACGACCGCCATCTGCAACACCGTCTTGACGCGGTTGCGAATCTGATCCGCGGTCGCTCCCGCGAAGGTTTCGGCGCAGTCTCCGCCCTGCAACAGGAACGACCTGCCCTCCGCAGCAGCGGCGAGACGTGCACGCAACTGATCCACTTCACCTGCGAACACCAGCGGGGGCAGGGTGGCGAGCTCTTCGGATGCCGCACGAGCGGAATCCGAGTCCGGCCACGTCGGCTGCTGCTTCGCCTCGAGCGTGCGCCAGTGATCGAGACCGGCGATCACAGACTCATCGGCGGGAACGACGGGGTCGGAGTGGTCGAGCAGCACGGGGTTCCACTTCTACGGGCTTCGTAAGGGCGATTCGTCGCGACGCGGCGCGATCGTCAAGCCTACCTGGCCACGCTCGGTCGCCGCTCCTTGACCGTGGACGCGTAGACGTCGTCATACTCTTGGCCGCCGAGACCGTGCAGCGAGTAGGTGATCTCGTCGGTGATCGATCGCAGGATGAACCTGTCGCTCTCGAGGCCCTCGAAGCGCGAGAAGTCGAGCCGGTCGCCGAAGACCACACCGACGCGGCGGATGCGCGGAATCTTCGTGCCGATCGGCATGATCTCCTGCGTTCCCACCATGACGACCGGCACGACGGGCACGTGTCCCTCGAGGATCATGCGTGCGACACCCGTGCGTCCGCGATACAACCTGCCGTCCGGGCTGCGTGTCCCCTCGGGGTAGATGCCGAGGATCTCGCCTCTGGCAAGCACGCCGAGGCCCGTGTTCAGGGAAGCTTCGGATGCCGGACCGCCGCCTCTGTCGATCGGCAGCTGTCCCGTCGCCTTCATGAAGGTCTTCGTGAGCCAGCCGGACAGACCGCGCCTGGTGAAGTAGTCGCTCTTCGCGAGGAACGAGACGTGCCTTCCGACCACCAGGGGAAGGAAGATGGAGTCGATGAACGAGACGTGATTGCTCGCGAGGATCACAGCCCCGTTCTTCGGCACATTCTCAAGACCGACCACCCACGGGCGGAAGATCGCTCGAAGGGCTGGGCCCGCGATCACGAACTTCAGCAGCCAGTAGAACACCGTCGACGCGCCCCTTCGTTAGCGTGCAGGAGCAGCCTAGCGGCTGACGGCGTGCAGTCTGGCGAGGTCGGCCGCACCGACGACACCGGCGTCGTTGACGAGCTCTGCGATGCGGAACTCGGGCTCGGGGTGATAACCACGCGCCGGCAGATTCTCGAGATACGCCTGGCGGATCGGGTCGAGCAGCAGATCGCCGGCCTGTGCCACTCCCCCACCGAAGACGAACATCTGAGGGTCGAGCACGGCTCCAAGGCTCGCGCTGGCCTGGCCGAGCCAGTCCCCGAGCTGCCGCAGAGCGGCAAGCGCGCCAGGGTCGCCGACTTGGATGAGATCGCTGATGTCGTGGCCGCCAAGTGTTCCCTTGTGCGAGCGCACGTCGGCGAGTGCCTGGCCGATGCCGCCCTGGTCTGCGAGTTCATTGGCATAGCGCTGCAACGCCCTCCCCGAACCGTACTGTTCGATGCAGCCGCGGGCTCCGCAACCGCAGAGCAGGCCACCGGGAACGACCCTCATGTGTCCGACCTCTGCGCCGGCGCCGAATCCTCCGCGGAACAGTCGGTCTTCGCTCACGATCGCTCCGCCGACGCCCGTGCCGATCGTCAGGATGACCATGTCGCTGACCAGGCGACCGGCGCCGAATCGGAACTCGGCCCATCCCGCCGCGTTGGCATCGTTCTCGATCACGATGGGGATGTCCACCCTCGCTTCGACCTTCTGTCGCAAGGGCTCCTCGCGCCAGGCGATATTCGGCGCGTAGTACACCGTTGACTGGGCTGCGTCGATGAAGCCGGCCGCGGCGACACCGGCACCGACCGGGTCTGCATCGATGCTCAACCGACGGATCATCGCGACGACGGCGTCTTCGATGCCGATGGTTTCCTTCGGCGTCTCGACGCGGTCTTCACGCGAAATGGTGCCCAGCTCATCGACGAGAGCGCCGGCGATCTTCGTGCCGCCGATATCGATTCCGATCGCGTGCACGCGTGACTCGCCTTTCGTCGGGGATGGGAGTGACCGTCTGAGCAATCGGCCGATGCAGCATAGAGTGTACTGGTTGTATCGGTACCGAAGGAGCTACCCGTGAACCATGCCGAAACGCCCGCCGCAGTACCTGCCGATCCGAACGCGAACGCGGCGGATCTGCTCGTAGCACGAGCAGCGGAGACGCCGGATCAGGTGATCTTCGCCAAGCCCGTCGGTGACGGCTGGCTCGACGTGACAGCTGCACAGTTCGAGGCCGAGGTCGTCGCGCTGGCGAAGGGCCTCGTCGCCGCTGGCGTCGAGCCCGGCGACAAGCTCGGGATCATGTGCCGCACGCGATACGAGTGGTCTCTGATCGACTTCGCCACCTGGTACGCGGGAGCGGTTCTGGTGCCGGTCTACGACACGAGCTCGCCGATGCAGGTGCAGTGGAATCTGAGCGACTCCGGCGCCAGCGCCGTATTCCTCGAGACCCCTGATCACTTCGCCCGTTTCGACGAGGTCGCCGCCGACCTCCCCGCGATCCACAACGTGTGGCAGATCGAACTCGGGGATCTCGACAAGATCATCGCGGCGGGCGCCGACGTTCCCGACGAGGAGATCGTGCGACGAAGAGGACTCGCCAACGCGGCCGACCTCGCGACGATCATCTACACCTCCGGCTCGATGGGGAGGCCGAAGGGATGCGTGCTCACGCACGCGAACTTCGTCGAACTGTCGCGCAATTCCGCCGTCGCACTGCACGAGCTCGTCGAGGACCCGCGCGGAGCATCCACTCTGCTGTTCATTCCTTTAGCGCACGTCTTCGCGCGGTTCATCTCCGTTCTGTCCGTTCACGGTGGCGTGCGCGTCGGCCACCAGCCGGACACCCGCAACCTGCTGCCTTCACTCGGCACATTCCGCCCGAGCTTCCTACTGGCGGTTCCCCGCGTGTTCGAGAAGGTCTACAACTCGGCTGAACAGAACGCGGAGGGGTCGGGCAGGGGCAACATCTTCCGCAAGGCCGCCGGCGTCGCGATCGACTATTCGAAGGCCCAGGAGTCTGGCGACAAGATCCCGGTCGGCCTCAAGCTGCAGTACGCCCTGTACAACCGGCTCGTCTACTCCAAGCTGCGCGCGGCGATGGGCGGCAACGTGCGGTACGCCGTCTCAGGATCGGCTCCGCTCGGGGCGCGCCTCGGCCATTTCTTCCACAGCATGGGCATCAAGGTGCTCGAGGGATACGGCCTGACGGAGACGACGGCCCCCGCGACCGTGAACCTGCCGCAGCACTCCAAGATCGGAACGGTTGGCGTGCCGCTTCCCGGGGTCGAGATTCGTATCGAGGACGACGGCGAGATCTTGGTCAAAGGCGTCGACGTCTTCAAGGAGTACTGGAAGAACCCGGAGCAGACGGCGGAGTCGTTCGACGGCGACTGGTTCAAGACCGGAGACCTCGGCACCCTCGACGACGAGGGATTCCTGACTATCACCGGGCGCAAGAAGGAGATCATCGTCACCGCAGGCGGCAAGAATGTCGCCCCGGCCGTTCTCGAAGACCCGATCCGCGCGAACCCGCTCGTCGGTCAGGTGGTCGTCGTCGGTGATCAGAAGCCGTTCATCGGATGCTTGATCACGCTCGACACCGAGATGCTCCCGACCTGGCTCGGAAACAACGGTCAGGATGCCTCGATGCCGCTCGACGTCGCTGCGAAGCATCCTGCGGTGCTCGCCGAGCTGCAGAAGGCCGTCGACACGGCAAACGCTCACGTCTCTCGCGCGGAGTCGATCCGCAAGTTCATCGTGCTTCCGACGGAGTTCACCGAAGCGAGCGGTCACCTCACGCCGAAGCTGAGCATCAAGCGCAACGTGATCCTGAAGGACTTCGCCGCCGAGGCGGAGAGCCTCTACTCGAACGCACCTGCCACAGAGGGCTTCTCGCTGCGGTAGGCCCGCGTAGTCTTGTGCGCCGGCCCTCGCCTAGCGCACGCCAGTCGACTTGGTGAGGCGGCCGGGTTCGGCGCGACAGAGACCGCGACGTGAGTCGTCGCGTCAGGTCCAGACGGGCTGACTGCCTGCCAGCAAGTGGATCGAGGTCGCGATTTTCGTCGGCCGGACACTGCCGGTGCGACGGAATCCGCGACTCGAAGACGGGACGGCGCTCGGCGCAACCTCAACAACGCGACACGCTCCGCGAGGCGGCGGCATGTACGCCGCCGAACCCAGCCACCTCCCCAGCCGACAGCGGTGCGCCCGGCAGGGACGGGCGCGCGCTTTCGCACCGCAACACGCTCCACGATTCGGCGGCTTTGCCGGCGAATCATCCGGGCCATTCACGCGGCCCGACAGCGGTGCGCCCGGCGGGGACGGGCGCACAAGGCAGCTCAGAACCAGTCACTCTCGCGCACGGCGCGCATTGCCTCTCGACGGTGCTCGGGCAGCAGTCGTTTGAGATAGACGATTCCGTCGAGGTGGTCGGTTTCGTGCTGCAGCGCCTGGGCGAGCGTTCCGGTGCCTTCGACGATGACCTCGTTGCCGTCGAGGTCGGTGCCACGTGCCTTGGCATACGGATGCCGGGGCGTCGGGAACCAGAGTCCGGGAACCGAAAGACATCCCTCGTCGATCTCGGTCTTCTCACCGTCGAGTTCGATGATCTCGGGGTTGATCAGGTATCCGACGACGCCGTCGACGTTGTAGCTGAACGCCCGGAGGCCGACCCCGATCTGGCAGGCCGCGACGCCCGCCCTGCCCTCCACCTTGACGCTGTCGATCAGGTCTGCGACGAGGCCGCGAACACCGTCGTCGATGCGTTCGATCGGGTCGGAGACGGTGCTGAGAACGGGGTCGCCGTAGAGTCGGATCTGGCGGTCTGGCATCCGTCGATCCTATCGACGTCGCGCACCAGCTCAGGCTCAGCGGCTTTCTGGCAGACCCTCAACGACGAGCGCTGCGAGCACCCTCGCTGCATGACGCGTGGCGGGCTGCAACCGGTGATAGTCGATCGAGGCGCCTGCAGCGAGCCGCGGGTCGTACGGGATGCGCACGACATCGCGCACCCGCGACTGGAAATGCGCCTCGATCTCCTCGACGTTCACGAGGTGAGTGCCCTGGGTCGCCGTGTTCAGAGCGATCACGGCGTTGCGAACGAGTTCGCCGTATCCGTTCGCCTCGAGCCAGGTGAGCGTCTCCGAGGCCAGTTTCGCCTCGTCGACGCTGCCGCCGGAGACGATCACGACCGCGTCGGCTCGCTGGAGGGTCGGCCGCATAACGGAGTGCACGATGCCGGTTCCGCAGTCAGTGAGCACGATCGAGTAGAACCGCGAGGCCAGATCGGCCACAACGTTGTAGTCGTTCTCGTTGAACGCCTCTGACAGCTGTGGGTCGGTGTCGGATGCCAGCACATCGAGCCGGGTCACGTCGCGCGAGACCAAGGTCGAGAAGTCGGTGTAGCCGGTGATGGATGCCGCGCGGTGCACGACGTCGCGCACCGTTGCATCCGTCTGCCTCGCCACGCGCTCCGACAGGGTGCCACGGTCGGGATTCGCGTCGATGGCGACGATGCGGTCGTCACGCATGTCGGCCAGGGCCATACCGAGCAGGGCTGTGACGGTCGTCTTTCCCACGCCGCCCTTGCGGGTGAGCACCGGGACGTAGCGTGCTCCACCCTCGAGCGGCCGCTGGATGCGCCGGTCGAGCTCCTTGCGAGCTCGCACCTTCGGCGAGTCGCCGAGGTTGACCAATCCGAACGTCGTGCGGTAGAGGGCGAGCCGTCCTCCGCTCTCTGGTGCCGGTCGCCCGAATCGACCGGGGACGAGCAGACGGTCCGCGGTGAGCATCGCGGAGGATTCCGGCGTCTCTGCTACTTCGCCGGTACGTCGGCTGCGGCGGGACGGCTGGCGCCACCCACCGGAGAGGTCGACCTCGACCTGTTTCGGCAGCGGGTGACGAACGGGCGGCAGCGGCTCGGTGCGCACGGGATGCGCGGTGACGATGGTCACGGACGCTGTCTGGGCGTGCGATGGTCGCGACGGGTCGATCGTGATGTCGTCGATCGCGACCGCGCTCTCATCAGCCGGCAGGGGTGCTTGTGGCGTGGGCGGCAGGTCCACCACCACATTGATGCTGCCCGACTCGGTGACCACGATCTCACGCCCGTCGAGGCTCTCTTCGGGATCGATCGGTTCGATGTCGGATTCGTCGGTCACGACCGTTGGAGCGGCCTCTTCAATCGCCTCCGGCGGATCCGCCTCCTTCGTCGCCGTACCCCTCACGGTTCCGCTCTTCTTGCTGCCAGCAGCCACGAGCGCCTCCCCCTTGCGTCGAGTGCCCAGTTTATCGCCGGGTGCCTCCGCAACGGGGAGTGAATGCACGTGCCCCAAATGGGGGTGACTTCGCGCGGATATGCCTCAATCGGGCGTGACGACCACCAGAAGGTCTCCCGCGTCGACCTGCTGGGTCTTCGGCACAGCGAGGCGCGAGACGACTCCGGCGACGGGCGATGCGATCGCCGCTTCCATCTTCATGGCCTCGATCGACGCGACCGGAGTGCCCGCTGCAACCCGATCGCCGACCTGCACCTGCACCGTGATCACGCCTGAGAACGGGGCCGCGACGTGGCCGGGGATGGAGGCATCCGCCTTCTCAGCGGCCTTCGCCTCGACGGTGATCGAGCGGTCGCGCGCGAAGACCGGGCGAAGTTGGCCGTTGAGTGTGGTCATCACGGTTCGGATGCCCTTGTCGTCGGCCTCGCCGATCGCCTCGAGACCCGCGTAAAGACGCACGCCGCGCCCCAGTCGGATGACGTGCTCGGTGCCGGGTGTGAGCCCGTAGAGGTAGTCGCTGGTGTCGAGCACCGAGACGTCGCCGAACAGCTCGCGTACCTGCTCGAACTGGCGTGCCGGCGCGGGGAACAGCAGCCGGTTCAGCGTCGACCTGCGCGTGACGGAGTCGCCTGCAAGGCCCTCGCGCTCATCTGCGGTGAGATCGGTGACTCCGACGCGCACCGTCTTGCCCTCGAGCACCTTGCTTCTGAACGGCTCGGGCCATCCGCCGGGCAAGTCGCCGAGTTCACCCGCCATGAAGCCGACCACGGACTCCGGAATGTCGTACTTCTGCGGGTTCGCTTCGAAGTCCGCCGGGTCGGCGTGCACGGCGGCGAGGTGCAGCGCCAGATCGCCGACCACCTTCGACGACGGCGTCACCTTGGGGATGCGACCGAGGATGCGATCGGCGGCCGCATACATGTCCTCGATCAGTTCGAAGTCCTCCGCCAAGCCGAGCGCTTTCGCCTGCTGCCTGAGGTTCGACAGCTGTCCACCTGGGATCTCGTGCTTGTACACGCGCCCCGTCGGGCCGGGAAGACCGGACTCGAATGGCGCGTACAGCCCGCGCACGGCGGCCCAGTACGGCTCCAGATCGGTCACGTTGCTCAGAGGGATGCCCGTGTCACGCTCGGTGTGCGCCAGTGCCGCGACCAGAGCGGATGCCGACGGCTGGCTCGTCGTGCCAGCCATCGGAGCGCTCGCGACATCGACCGCGTCAGCACCGGCGGCACTGGCGGCGAGGAGGGTGGCCAGCTGACCGCCTGCGGTGTCGTGCGTGTGCACGTGCACCGGGAGATCGAACCTCTCACGGAACGACCGCACGAGCAGCTCGGCTGCGCCGGGCCGCAGGAGACCGGCCATGTCTTTGATCGCGAGCACGTGCGCACCCGACTCGACGATGTTCTCGGCGAGCTTCAGGTAATAGTCGAGGGTGTAGAGGTTCTCCGCAGGGTCGAGCACATCGCCCGTGTAACAGACGGCGACCTCTGCGATCGCTGTTCCCGTAGCGAGGACCGCGTCGATGGCGGGTCGCATCTGGCTGACGTCGTTGAGCGCGTCGAAGATGCGGAAGATGTCAACGCCGGTCGCGGCGGCCTCGCGCACGAAGGCATCCGTCACTTCGGTCGGATACGGCGTGTAGCCGACGGTGTTGCGGCCGCGCAGCAGCATCTGGATGTTGATGTTCGGCAGGACCTCGCGCAGAGACGCGAGCCGCTCCCACGGGTCCTCGCCGAGGAACCGCAGCGCGACGTCGTAGGTGGCACCGCCCCACGCCTCGACAGACAGCAGTTGCGGCGTCAACCGCGACACGTAGGGCGCGACGGCCAGTAGATCCCTGGTGCGCACGCGCGTCGCCAGCAGCGACTGATGAGCGTCGCGGAAGGTGGTCTCTGTCACGGCGAGGGCGGTCCGGGCACGCAGCTCACGGGCGAATCTTGCCGGACCGAGTGCGAGCAGCCGCTGCCGCGAACCGTCGGGGACCGGCGCCTGCAGATCGATCGCCGGTAGCTTCGTCGCGGGATCGGCGACTTGCGGCCGCTGACCGTTGGGCTGGTTGACGGTGACGTCGACGAGCCAATTCAGAAGTTTGGTTCCACGGTCCTTCGAGACCCGGCCGCGAAGCAGCTGGGGGCGCTCCTCGATGAACGACGTGCTCAGGTCGCCCGCGACGAACGACGAGTCGTCAAGGACTGCCTGCAGGAACGGGATGTTCGTTGCGACGCCCCTGATGCGGAACTCGGCAAGTGCGCGCCTGGCCCGTTGCACCGCCGCGCCGAAGTCGCGGCCGCGGCACGTGAGCTTGGACAGCATGGAGTCGAAGTGCGGGCTGATCTGTGCGCCCGCCGCCACCGTGCCGCCGTCGAGGCGGATGCCTCCACCGCCCGGTGAGCGATACGTCGTGATCGTTCCGGTGTCGGGCCGGAAACCCTGCGTCGGGTCCTCCGTTGTGATGCGGCACTGGATGGCGGCGCCGTGCAGCTGGATGTTCTCCTGTCGCAGCCCCAGTTCGGCAAGGGTCTCCCCCGCCGCAATGCGCATCTGCGACTGCACGAGGTCGATGTCTGTCACTTCTTCTGTGACGGTGTGCTCGACCTGGATGCGAGGGTTCATCTCGATGAAGACGTGCTCACCGGCACGCTCGCCCACGGTATCCAGCAGGAACTCCACAGTGCCGGCATTGACGTAGCCGATCGACTTCGCGAAGGCGATCGCATCCCGGTACAACGCCTGCCGGATGTCGTCTGGCAAGTTCGGCGCCGGCGCGATCTCGAGTACTTTCTGGTGACGACGCTGCACCGAGCAGTCGCGTTCGAAGAGGTGCACGGTGTGGCCTGAGGCATCCGCGAGCACTTGCACCTCGATGTGCCTCGGCCGAAGCACGGCCTGCTCGAGGAACATCGTCGGGTCGCCGAAGGCGCTGTCCGCCTCGCGCATGGCCTCCTGCAGGGCGGGCCGCAGTTCTTGAAGCGTGTTGACCCTGCGCATGCCTCGACCGCCGCCGCCTGCGACGGCCTTCGCGAAGATGGGGAACCCGATCGCCTCGGCACCGGCCAGCAGTTCGTCGATGTCGCGCGACGGCGCTGACGACGCCAGCACCGGAACTCCGGCGGCGATGGCGTGCTCCTTGGCCGTGACCTTGTTGCCAGCCATGCGGAGCACATCGGCGCTCGGCCCGATGAACGTGATGCCTGCCGCCTCGGCGGCCTCCGCCAGTTCGGGGTTCTCGGAGAGAAATCCGTAGCCGGGGTAGATGGCGTCGGCGCCGGCTTCTTTCGCCACCCGGACGATCTCGTCGACATCGAGGTAGGCGCGCACCGGATGCCCCGGCTCACCGATCTCGTAGGCCTCGTCGGCCTTGAGCCTGTGCATGGAGTTGCGGTCTTCGTAGGGGAACACCGCGACGGTCTGCGCGCCGAGTTCGTACGCCGCGCGGAACGCACGGATGGCGATCTCCCCGCGGTTCGCGACCAGGATCTTCTTGAACATTCAGACCTCTCCGGCGGGGCACGCGCCGCTCAGCGAACGGTTAGGTTCTCTAAGACTAGTGACGGTAACGTTGCTCTTTGTGCATGTGCTCAGCGTCAGTTCCCTCAAAGGTGGTGTCGGAAAAACGACGGTGACGCTGGGCCTCGCCTCCGCAGCATTCGCGAAGGGCCTGCGGACACTCGTGGTCGATCTCGACCCTCAGTCGGACGTCTCAACGGGCATGGACATCACCATCGCCGGTCATCTCAATGTGGCCGACGTGCTCGCCTCTCCGAAGGAGAAGGTGGTGCGTGCCGCCATCGCCCCCAGTGGGTGGACGCGCGGTCGCACCGGCAAGGTCGACGTGATGATCGGCAGCCCGTCGGCGATTAATTTCGACGGGCCGCACCCGTCGATTCGCGACATCTGGAAGCTCGAAGAAGCGCTCGCCAATGTCGAGCACGATTACGACCTGGTGCTGATCGATTGCGCCCCGTCACTGAACGCGCTGACCCGTACCGCGTGGGCGGCGAGCGACCGTGTGACGGTCGTCACCGAGCCCGGCCTGTTCTCCGTTGCAGCAGCCGACCGTGCATTGCGAGCGATCGAGGAGATCAGGCGAGGCCTGTCTCCGCGCCTTCAGCCATTGGGCATCATCGTGAACCGCGCACGAGTGCAGTCGCTCGAGCACCAGTTCCGGATCAAGGAACTGCGCGACATGTTCGGACCGCTCGTGTTGTCGCCCCAGCTGCCGGAGCGCACATCGCTGCAGCAGGCCCAGGGAGCGGCGAAGCCCCTGCACGTCTGGCCGGGCGAAAGCGCCCAGGAGATGGCACACAACTTCGACATGCTTCTGGAACGAGTGCTGCGCACCGCCCGCATCGGCGAGTACGCGGAGGGCTGACCTTCCCGGCCGGTGGTGGTCGCGGTGGGGCCATGGTGCACTCGGGGCCTTCGACTCGCTTCGCTCGCTCAGGGAGCTGAGACACGGCACGAGCGCAACTCGTCGACGGCAGAACGCAACACGCTCCACAAGGCGGTGGCTTCGCCGCCGCCGAACGCAACCATGCACCCGCTCGACTGCGGCGCGCCGAGCAGGGACCGGCGCGCAAGACCTAGCTGATCTTCTTAGTCGCGCGGCGCTCGGCGAGCTCGTCCATCGGGTCGGATGTCTGCACATCCAGTTCGACGAGACTCGTCTCGACTTCGCGCAGCACCTTGCCGACGGCGATACCGAAGACGCCCTGGCCTCTGCCCACCAGGTCGATGACCTCGTCATCCGAGGTGCAGAGATAGACGCTCGCGCCGTCGCTCATCAGCGTGGTCTGCGCCAGGTCGTTGACGCCCTCTTTACGGAGCTGTTCGACGGCGGTGCGGATCTGCTGGAGTGAGATGCCGGTGTCGAGCAAACGCTTGACGAGTTTGAGCACGAGGATGTCCCGGAACCCGTACAGTCGCTGCGACCCGCTGCCGGCTGCGCCCCGCACCGTCGGCTCGACGAGCCCCGTGCGAGCCCAGTAGTCGAGCTGCCGATAGCTGATGCCCGCCGCGCGGGCGGCAATGGCACCGCGGTAGCCGGAGACGTCATCCATCTCGGGGAGACCGTCTGTGAACAGGAATCCGAGGTCGTAGCGAGCGTCGTCGTTGCGATGGACTTCACTCATTCGCTTCCCTCTCACCCCAGGTGCTTCGCGCAGAACGCGGCGCACCTTCAACGGTAACCGTGCTGGAGGGGGCGATCAACGACATCGCCCCGAACAATCTGGCGTGTCGCGCCGTCTTCGCGTCCGAGGTCATGGCGCGAGCTTGCCGATGGCCGAGCGGACGATGCTCGAGCGCACCGTTTCGAGGTCGTCGGCGAGTTCGCGCCCGAGCTCGACCGTTTTCGCGTGCGCGCTGGCATCCCCTCGACGGACCACCGGTGCCAGTGCCGTTTCGATGAGTCCGATGTCCCGTTCGGCTGAGGCGCGCAGTCCACGTAGGTGACGCGGCTCGATGCCTCGCTTGTGAAGATCCGCGAGTGCACTCAGCACTGCGAGCTGGTCTTCGCCGTAGACCTCGACCGGAGTGATCAGTGAGGCGGAGACGGCCTCTTGCAGCAGCGCAGCGGTCGCTCCCGCCTCGGCGAGCAGCTCGTCGCGGCTGAATCGGCGCCCCGTGGAGAGCATGGTCGGCCGCGCAGGGCCGGACGTGCCTGGAAGGATCGGCGTGCGCCCGGCATCCTGGTCGGCGAGATAGGAACGGATGACCTTCAGCGGAAGGTAGTGCTCTCGCTGCAGTGTCAGGACGGTGCGCAGTCGATCGACGTCTTCTGCACAGAACTTGCGATACCCGGATGCCGTTCGCGCGGGCGTGACGAGTCCCTGTTCTTCGAGGAACCGCAGCTTCGACGGCGTGAGGTCTGAGAACTCCGGTGTGAGCCGGGAGAGAACCTGACCGATGCTGAGCAGCACCGGCCCGGAGCGGACGAGTGCCGAGTCGCGGGCCTGTGACGACTCGCGAGGCATCAGGCCGACGCTGACGCGTCCAGATCGGGGCGGGCCGCGTAGAACGTGAGGCGGAACTTTCCCACCTGCACTTCTGCGCCGTCGGTCAACATCGCGCTTTCCACTCGGACCCCATCGAAGTAGGTTCCGTTCAACGATCCGAGGTCTTTCACCTCGAAGACCGTTCCGTGCCGGATGAATTCCGCATGCCTTCTCGAGACGGTCACATCATCGAGGAAGATGTCGGCGTCGGGATGTCTGCCCGCCGTTGTGACATCGGCGTCGAGAAGAAAACGTGCGCCGGCGTTTGGTCCGCGGCGCACGATCAGCAGAGCGGAACCGCTCGGCAACGCGCCGATCGCTTCTTTCTCTTCTGCCGTCACTCCAGCGGCTGCGGCGTTCATTGCCGCGGCGAAGTCCTCGCCGAAACCTGCTGTCGTGTCGTCGCCCGCGGCCTGCGCTTCGCGGTTCGGGTCGTGCTGCTCAGCCACCGTCGACCTCCTTACCGTTCAGCGTATCGGATGCCGGGACCTCGGTGACAGGCGAACGTCGCACCACGCGCGCAGTCTCGCGCACGTAGAGGATGCCCGCCCACCAGTACAGGAACGCTCCCCAGAGTGCGACAGCCCAGCCGACGGGCTGCGACGCCCACGACAGCACGGGGAAAGCCTCTCCGAGCATCAGTACGGGCAGGGCTACGAGCAGCGCGAAAGTGGCAATCTTTCCCAGATGATGCACGGGAAGGGGACCGTGTCCGTGATTGGCCAGGACAATGCCGAGCACGAGCAGCATCACGTCCCTGGCGATGATGATCGCGACGAGCCACCACGGCAAGAGGTCGCGCCACGCGAGTCCGATCAGCGCCGCGAAGATGTACAGCCGGTCGGCCGCAGGATCGAGGAGTTGTCCCAGTCGCGAGACCTGACCGAGGCGACGAGCGAGATAGCCGTCGAGGAAGTCGGTGATGCTCGCCACGATGAGCACGACGAGTGCCCAGGCATCCCATCCGACGATGACGAACCAGAGAAAGATCGGGACGAGTGCCAGCCGGAAAAAACTCAGGCAGTTGGGGATGGTGAAGACCCGGGTGGAGACCGAGCTGGATGCCTGTGCCACGCCTCGCAATACTAGGACGCATCGGCGACCGATGTGCGCACCACGGCGCCGCGCACCCTCACCGCACAGCGGCTCGCGGCGCGCACCTTAGAATTCGGTGCATGTCCCCCGTGATCGTTTGCCTGCTGATTCTCGCTGCCATCTGCGTCGTCACGTGGGTGTTGTCGTTGATCACGAACGAGTATTCCTGGGTCGACCGCATCTGGTCGCTCGTTCCCGTCGCGTACGTGTGGGTGTACGCGGGCGCCGCAGGGCTCGCCGATGCGAGGCTCGACGTGATGGCGGCCCTCGTGACCCTGTGGGGCGCGAGGCTCACGTTCAACTTCGCGCGCAAGGGCGGCTATGCCCCTGGCGGCGAGGACTACCGGTGGGCCCTGCTGCGCTCGAGGATCAAGGGCTGGCAGTGGTTCCTCTTCAACCTCTTCTTCATCGTGATCTATCAGAACATCCTTCTGTTCCTGATCACGCTCCCAGCATGGACGGCCTTCCAGCACCAGACGCCCTTCAACGTTCTGGACGTGGTCGCGACGATCGTCTTCCTCGCGTTCCTGATCGGTGAGACGGTCTCCGACCAGCAGCAATGGGACTTCCACCGCTGGAAGGCGGCTGAGATCGCGGCGGGCCGCCAGCCGAGCCAGCGCTTCCTCGACTCCGGCCTGTTCCGCTTCTCCCGGCACCCCAACTTCTTCTTCGAGCAGGCTCAGTGGTGGGTCGTGTTCTTCTTCGGCACGATCGCAGCGGCATCCGTTCTGCAGTGGACCGTCATCGGCGCGGTGCTGCTCACGGTGCTGTTCATCGGATCGACGATCTTCACCGAGAGCATCACGCGCACGCGCTACCCCGAGTATGCGCGCTACCAGGCGACGACCTCGCCGATCGTCCCGTGGTTCCCGCGCCGCCCGGCACGGGAGGCCACCACGCCCTGACCGCCGACCCGCCGACGGCTCGGCGCCCGCAACGACGGTGGTCGCCGTTAACCTGGATGCCATGTCGTGCATCCGCTTCAACACTCCTGCTCAGCGCGAGGCCATGCGTCGTGCGGCGCCCTCGATGCTGACGTCGGAAGAGGCTGCGGTCCTGCACCCGATGCCACCGGTCACAGCGAGCAAGATCCACCGGCTTCGGGTGCTGGCGCAGAGCGCGAATCCGAAGATCAGGGAGAGTGTCGCGAGCAACTACAACACTCCGGCCGATCTGTTCGAGACTCTGGCGCACGATCCCGACGACGGCGTGCGCGGATGCGTGGCACGCAACGAGTCCACTCCCTGCGACGTGCTGCGCGAGCTCGCCTCCGACGGGTCCGACATGGTGCGCGGTTGGGTCGCCGTGAACTACTTCGTGCCGGGGGACACGATGGCGGCGCTCGCCGACGACGACAGCGCAACAGTGCGTGCTCTCGTCAGGTGGAAGACATCCCTCGCCGACGAGTCCGTGACCGTCTGAGCTGCTTCGCACTGCTCGAGCCGCAGCCGGTCTGACCGCAGTCGTTCAGCCGAGCCCGCCCAGTGCTCCGAGGAGCGTCGATGGTGATGCGCAGGATGCTCCGAGCGCACCGACACGATCGCGCAGCTCCCGGTCGGCCGTGACCACGATCGCCTGAGCGGGATCCGGCAGTGATGCCGTGTGCGCCACGATCGCGGAGTCGCCATCGGTGTCGGCGCGCAGGATCGTGAGGTCCCCGGCTTCGGCCGGGTCGGGCATCCGCTTCGCCTCACCCTCGAGAACCACTGTCACTCGTGGCCACCAGAGATCGTGCGGAAGGTCGAGCACGTCGGCAGGCCATCCCGCGCGACCAAGGGCGAGCAGACCGCCGACGAGGCGGCCGGCGGCCGCTGGACGGTCCTTCCACCAGCCGTCGGGTCTCGAGCCGACGACGTTGGCTGCGTCGATCACGACGACAGGATCGATGAAGAGGTCGGCACGCAAGCTCGGCCAGCGCTCGGCGAATCCTGGATGCAAGGGCAGAGTCTCGACCTCGTCAACCGGAACCCAGCGCACCGCGATACTCTCCGCGTCGCCGATCACGGGCTCGAACATCACATCGGCGCCGGCAACGACCGTCGAATAGGACCACCAGCCGAGATCGAGCAAGGAAAGATATCGGGCCCGGATGAGCTCGGCGGGAACGCCCGCCTCCTCCGACGCCTCACGAATCGCGCCCTGTCGGGCGCTCTCCCCCTCGTGCCTTGCGCCTCCCGGCAGACCCCAGGTGCCGCCGAAGTGACTCCACTCCGCCCGATGCTGCAGCAGAACGCCGGCATCGCGATGCACGACCAAGAGCCCGGCAGCACCGAACGTTCCCCAGAATCGTCGGCCGTCCGGACCATGCACCCATGCATCCCCGCTGCCGAGCGGCCGGCGCTGAAGCTCCACGCCGGCTAGCCAGCGCTCGGAACCGATGCGATGAACGCCTCAGCCTCGTTTTCGGGCATCGCCACCATTCCACGCGTGCCGTGCGACGAAAGCGCCAGCGCTTCGAGCCACTTCTTGTTCAGCTCCGGCGACTTGCTGCCGGTGAACCGGAACTGGAGCGGGATGGCGGGCGAGAGCCAGAGACTCACTCGGCCGGATCCGTCCTCGGCCGGCACACTCCAATTGACCAGGAAGCTCTCCTGGAGACGCAGCTTGGCCACGATCGCGATCTTCAGGTGCGTGAGCGCGCGATCGTCGATCTCGTATTCGGCGCCCGAGCCGTAGATGAGAAACCCCATTCGCCCATCATCGCAGCTACAGCTCCCTCGACGGTCCAATCGCGGCGCGGCGCGGATGCGTGGCTCAGCCGGCCTTTTTGCCGGAGCCGGAACGGGTCTTGCTCGAGCGATTCTTCTCGACACTGCGCCGCAGCGCTTCCATCAGATCGAGCACCTCGCCCTTCTCGCCGTCACCCTGCTCGCCGAAGGTCGCCTCCGTGTCGATGCTGTCGCCCTGCTCCAGCTTCGCGTCGATCAGCTTCTTCAGCTGGATCTGGTAGTCGTCGTCGAACTTTTCCGGACTGAAGTCGCTCTCGTAACCCGCGACGAGTTTCGCCGACATGTCAAGTTCTTTGTCTGAGATGCTCACCGCGGCATCGAGGCCGGGGAACTCAGC
Source organism: Humibacter sp. (assembly GCA_035551735.1). Classification (GTDB taxonomy): domain Bacteria; phylum Actinomycetota; class Actinomycetes; order Actinomycetales; family Microbacteriaceae; genus Humibacter. The sequence goes on from DASZMW010000190.1 coordinate 22,173, forward strand.
GGTGCGAACCTCGTCCGCCCAGAGCAAGCCCTGCAGCACGAGCACGCCCTCGCGCACGCGCAAGGCGCCGAGGCGAGTCTTCTGGCGCAGCGCGAACTTCACGATCGCCGTGCGTTTCGTCGCCTCGAGGGTCTCGCGGAGCAGCACATAGGCCTTGGCCGACGCTGAGTCGGGCTCGAGGAAGTAACTCTTCTCGAACATCATGGGGTCGACTTGATCGGCAGGCACGAACTCCACGATCTCGATCTCGTTGCTGCGCTCCTCCGGGAGCGACGCCAGGTCTTCGTTCGTCAGGATGACCGTTCGATCGCCCGCGTCGTACGCCTTGTCGATGTGCTCGTACGGAACGACCTTGCCATCGATCTCGCAGCGGCGCTGGTAACGAATGCGTCCGCCGTCCTTGTCGTGCACCTGGTGCAGGGAGATGTCGTGGTCCTCGGTGGCGCTGTAGATCTTGACCGGCACATTGACCAGGCCGAAGGCGATCACGCGCTTGCCTATGGCTCGCATACCGTCTATTGCACAGCCCGCAGCGCGGTACGACAACCCTCGCGGTGCATCCGTAACGTGGCCAACGAGTCGAACGCCCCGCACGTGAGCCGCATACGGCGGCGTAACGTCATGGATCATGGGGCCGAAGAAGCCGTCTGGTGCGCGAGGCGACGCCACCTCACAGGTCGTTGTCGTCGATGGGCACCGGCTCAAACTGAGCAACCTCGACAAGGTGCTGTATCCCGCCACCGGCACGACGAAGGGCGACGTGATCGCCTACTACGCACAGATCGCGCCGCACCTGATCGAGCACGCCCGATGGCGGCCTGCCACCCGCAAGCGATGGGTGAACGGGGTGGGTACTCCGGAGAGCCCAGGGCAGCCGTTCTTTCAGAAGAACCTCGACGAGGGCACCCCCGATTGGGTTCCGCGGGTACGGATCGAACACAGCGACCACGCCAACGAGTACCCGATGGTGAACGAGCCGGCAGTACTCACCTGGCTGGGCCAGATCGCGGCGCTCGAGATCCACATTCCGCAGTGGCGCGTCGATCGCGACGGCGCCAGGCAGAACCCCGATCGCCTCGTGCTCGATCTGGACCCCGGAGAGGGTGTCGGACTGGCCGAGTGCGCACAGGTGGCGAAGTGGGCGCGGGAGATCCTCGCCGACATGGGGCTGGAGCCCGCCCCTGTGACGAGCGGGAGCAAGGGCATCCACCTTTATGCGCGTCTGGACGGCTCGCAGACCTCCGACCAGGCGTCGCAGGTGGCGCACGAACTCGCAAAGGCGCTCGAGGCCGATCATCGCGACCTCGTGATCAGTACCATGAAGCGCGCCGACCGGGCGGGCAAGGTCTTCGTCGACTGGAGTCAGAACAACGCGAACAAGACGACCGTTGCGCCGTATTCGTTGCGCGGTCGATGGCATCCGACGGTCGCCGCCCCTCGCACCTGGCGCGAACTGGCTTCGCCGAAGCTGCGGCAACTCACCTACGACGAGGTTGTGAAGCGCGTTGCGGACAAGGGAGATCCGCTCGCCAGCCTTTCCAACGAGACCGACGACCCGGCCGACGCCTCCGAGAAACCGGAACGCGATCGGCTGACCGTCTACCGCGGCAAGCGCGACGCGGCGAAGACACCCGAGCCGGTGCCGTCGAGTGCGCCGACGACGACCAACGGACGCTCGTTCGTGATCCAGAAGCACGCAGCACGGAACCTGCACTACGACTTCAGGCTCGAACACGCCGGTGTGCTGGTGAGCTGGGCGCTCCCCAAGGGCGTGCCGACCGATCCGAAGCAGAATCACCTGGCGGTGCAGACCGAGGACCACCCGTTGGACTACGGCGGATTCGCGGGAGACATACCGCACGGGGAATACGGCGCCGGCCACGTGGACATCTGGGATTCCGGCGTCTACGACGTGCACAAATGGCGCGACGGCAAAGAGATCATCGTCACGCTGCATCCGTCGGAGCACGGCGGGCTCGGTGGTCCGGTGAAGGTGGCCCTGCTGCACACCGGCGGGTCGTCGGGAGGTTCGACGGCCGAGAAGAACTGGCTCATCCACAGGATGTCGCTGGACGCTCCGAAGAGGGACTACTCCCCCATGCTCGCCACGCTCGGCAGCGTCGCCCAACTCGAGGCGGACGAGGACGATCGGTGGGTGTTCGAAGACAAGTGGGACGGCATCCGCGCGCTCGCCTACGTGACCGACGGCGGCGTGCGGCTGGTCACCAGGAACGGCCACGACGTCACGGCCCAGTACCCGGAACTCACCGCGATCCCGGACTCGCTGCGCTCCCCAGCCGTGCTCGACGGTGAGATCGTCGCACTGAACGACGGCCGGCCAGACTTCGGGCTGCTGCAGCAACGGATGAACCTGCAGAACGAAACGGAGATCTCCCGGGCTGCGTCACGTGTACCCATCAGATATTTCGTCTTCGACATCGTGGAACTCGACGGTGAAGACATCACCGGTGAGGAATACGAGGTGCGTAGAGCGGCGCTCGCCCACGTCGTTTCGAACCGGCACCGCGGGGTGCTGCAGGTTCCGGATGCCGTGCCAGGACCGATCGCAGATGCCATGAAGCGCAGCCGCGCCGCCGGACTCGAGGGCATTGTGGCGAAGGACCGAGAGTCCACGTATGCGACGGGCAGGCGCTCGACGGCCTGGATCAAGGTGAAGCACCACAAGACGCAGGAGGTCGTCGTCGGCGGGTGGAAGCCCGGCGAGGGACGACGCGAGCACGGAGTCGGGTCGCTGCTCATGGGCATCCCGAGCGGCAGCACGCTGGCCTACGTCGGAAAGGTCGGCACCGGCTTCGGTGACAGCGAGCTCGACGAGATCGGCGCCGAGCTCGCGAAGGTCGCGACGACGACAAGTCCGTTCGACGACGTGCCGGCTGCCGACGCCCGCGGAGTGCACTGGGTGGAACCAACACTCGTCGGCGAGGTCGAGTTCGCGGAATGGACCAAGGGCGGAAGGCTCAGGCAGCCGTCATGGCGGGGCTGGCGCCCCGACAAGGACCCGAAGGACGTCGTTCGGGAGAGCTAGACGCGGGTCTGACGAACCCTATGCGCCGGTCGCAGCGTCTTCGGATTCGACCTCGAGCTCCTCATTCACCAAGCCCCGCACGATGGACTCCCAGTCGGAGCCTTCGTAGTCGGTCTCGGTCTGGCCCGCGATGATCCCGCCGTACACAGGCTCGTGCTCCTCGCCCTCCTCGGACACGATCACGAGCGAACCGACTGTGAGACCGTCGTCCCTGCGCACTGCCCAATTCTCCGGGCCGAGTCGATGGATGACGTATCCAGCGCCCCTGTGCTCGAAGTGCACGTCGTCGTTGTCGAGGTTGGAAGCGAGCATCGCTGTCTCCCTGGTC
>DASZMW010000191.1:0-3744 GCA_035551735.1 Humibacter sp.
GGTCCGATCTCGAGGATGTTCGCCCCCGGCAGGGCGGCGAGCACCGGAGAGTGCGTGGCGCAGAGCACCTGACCTCCCTCGTCCACAATGCGGTGCAGCGTGGCGATGAGCGTCAACGTCGATCCGAACGACAGTGCCGCCTCCGGCTCGTCGAGGCAGTAGAACCCGGGTGAGTCGAAGCGCGTCTCGAGGATCGCCAGAAATGACTCGCCGTGGCTCATCTCGTGGAACGCGGGCTCCGGGCCCCGGCTCGGGTTCTGCTCGAGATAGGTGTAGAACGCGTGCATCGTCTCGGCGCGCAGGAAAAACCCCCAGCGGCCGGCACCGATGCCGCGCTGCAGCTGCAGCCAGTTCGACAGCGGTGATTCGGTGGCGCGTGTGCGGTGCTGTGAGAAGGCCGATCCACCCTCGGGGGAGAAGCCATACGCCGTGGCGACCGCCTCCACGATCGTGGACTTGCCTGAGCCGTTCTCTCCGACGAGAAACGTCACCCCCGGCGGAAGGCGCAGGCCGTCGTCGAGCAACTGGGCCACTGCCGGCACGGTCATCGGCCACGTGCCAGGACGCGTATTCGCATCCGCACGTCGGCTGATCGACACGACCGGAGGCTGCGAGAAATCCATGTGCGGAGTTTGGCAGACACGTCCGTCGGCGAAGGTCGCCGCCGGCGCGACCCCGCTAGTGCTCGCGCTTGCGCGCCCGCCCGTCGAGCACGGCCTCTGCGCGTGCTCTGGCGCTCGGCGCCTCATGGCCGGATGCCAGCCGCTCGATGATCTCGTTCATCACCAACTCGACGGTTCCCGGCATGTCGACGGCATCCGGATCGAGCAGCCACTGCACCTGCAGGCCGTCCATCACGGCGATCAGGGCGCTCGCCGCATCGTTCAGTTCTTTCTCCGACGGACCGTCGCCGACGACCTCGCGGATGACCTCGACCAGCTTCGCGCGCAGCCCCACCATGCGGCCGCGGAAATACTCCTGCGCCGGATGCCCCTCGGTCACGGACTCCGCAGACAGCACCGCATAGGTCTGCACGACCCCGCGCTGCTGCGTGTTGAGTTCGACCGTGTCGAGCAGGTGTGAGAGAAACGCGGGTCCAACGACCTGCGGCATGCCTTGCACGCCGTCGACAGCCTCGCCGTCGCGATAGCGCAGCACTGCGACGAGCAGCCCCTCCTTGCTGCCGAAGTGGTGCAGCACGCCGGCGTGCGTCATGCCAGCCTGCTGGGCGACCTCGACGAGAGCGCCCTTGTTGTAGCCGTGCGCGCCGAACACGCTCATCGCGGCCTTGAGCACTGCTTCGCGGCGCTCGAGCGTGCGTGCCTGCTGCTTCGACGGCGGCTTCTTCTCCGCATGGTTCGCCGTTTGTTCCGCCGCCAGGGGGACATTCTGCTCGCTGAATGTCGTGGTGGGCGACGCTGACTGGTCGGCCGTGCCATCCGCGTGATCGGACACCGCTGCCTCCTCGAAGTACCGCTAGTCGCGATGCAAGGGGCATCGCCGCGTTACGGAAACGTTATCGGGTTTAACTTACTGACATGTAAGTAACTGTGCCAGCATGGCCTGCGTCCCCCTCAACGACGAGCCTGATTCGGAGTATAGGCGTGAGCCCCAGCCCGGCCTCCCAGACAGCACCAGCTGCATCCGTCCCCGCCGCATCAGGAATGGATGCCGCCATGCGGGCGTCGATCGCGTCGGTCATCGGGCGGCTGAGTCTGACCGAGAAGGTGCGGCTGCTGACCGGTTCGAACACGTGGACACTCCACGCGCTCGGCGGCGTCGGGCTGCGTTCGCTCACGGTCTCCGACGGTCCGATCGGTGTTCGAGGAATCGACGGCGACGGCATCCCCTCCGCGCAGCTCCCCGCCCCGAGTGCGACCGCAGCCACGTGGGACCGCGACCTGATCGCACGCCTCGGCACACTGATGGCGAACGAGGCGAAGCGCAAGGGCATCGACGTCATTCTCGCTCCGGTCGTCAACCTGCAGCGCAGCCCCGTCGGCGGCCGGCACTTCGAGTGCCTGTCGGAGGATCCACTGCTCGCTGGGAGTCTCGCGGTGCCGTTCATCAGCGGCATTCAGGCCGAGGGCATCGCCGCGTGCGTCAAGCATTTCGTCGGCAACGAGACCGAGACCGATCGCACCGAGTACCACTCCGTGATCGACGAGCGCACACTGCGCGAGGTCTACCTCGCGCCGTTCCAGCAGGTCATCGAGCAGGCCGAGTCGTGGACGATCATGGCCGCGTACAACGAGCTGGACGCGCTCGGCGAGGACTCGCCTGCCACCGCACACACGGCTCTGATCACCGACGTACTGAAGGGCGAGTGGGGTTACGACGGCGTCGTCATCAGCGACTGGCTCGCCACGAAGACCGCGATCGAGCCGGCATTGGCCGGGCTCGACCTCGTCATGCCGGGTCCAGGCGGACCGTGGGACGAGGACCTCCTCGCCGCGGTCGAGCGCGGAGATGTGCCGGAGGCGCTGATCGACGACAAGGTGGCGCGCATCCTGTTGCTCGCGCAGCGCGTCGGTGCGCTCGGCGAGGCGTTCGCGCAAGCGCCGGACGAAGCGGACCCGGTGCGGCCGCGTGATGCTGGCATCCTGCAACCCGATGCGGAGACCGTGCGCGCCCAACTGCGCGAGGCGGCCGCGCGCTCGACGGTCGTGCTGCGCAACGAGCGGAGCCTGCTGCCGCTCGACCCCGCTGCCGTTCGGAGCATCGCGCTGATCGGCGCCAACGCGGTGACCCCGTTCGTGCAGGGCGGTGGGAGCGCCCACGTCGACCCGCCGCATCTCTCCGACCCGCTTCAGGCCCTCACCGACGCGTTCCCGGGCGCGACCGTCACGCTCCATCGAGGGGGCAGCACGCTCGTCGGCGCGCCGGTGGTAGCGGATGCCGACCTCGCTGCACCCGACGGCAAGCAGGGCATCCGCGCCGAGCTGCTCGACGAGAGTGGCGCCGTCGTCGCGACCAGGAACATCCGGTCGGCGCAGGGCTCCGTGTGGATCACCGATCTTCCCGACGCAGCGGCTTCAGTCCGTCTCAGCACCGCCGTCGCACTGCGCGAGCCGGGCGAGCACCTCGTCGAGATCGCGCCGGTCGGAGCGCACACGGTCGTGGTGAACGGCGACGAGGTGTCGGCATCCCACCAGATCGTCGGCCCCGAGGTCGTGCTCGACTCCTCGTACGCCAACCCGCAGGCCATCGCGGTTCGACTGTCTGGCGGCACGGATGCCGAGGCCCGCCTCACCGTGACCGCCCAGGTCGTCGACGCCCACGCCTTCGGCCGCTTCGCGCGCGTTCACCTGCGGCATCTCGCCCCCGAGGCCGGCGCCGACCTCGAGATCGCGGAGGCGGTCGCCGCCGCGGCAGCCGCGGATGTCGCCGTTGTCGTGGTCGGCACCAACTCCGAGACGGAATCCGAGGGCTGGGACCGCCCGACCCTCGCTCTGCCGGGGTGCCAGGACGAACTCGTGCGGCGGGTGGCAGCGGCGAACCCGCGCACCGTCGTCGTCGTGAACGCCGGTGCGCCCGTGCTGCTGCCGTGGCTCGACGAGGTTCCCGCGGTTCTCTGGTGGTGGCTGCCTGGGCAAGAGGCCGGCACCTCGCTCGCCGACGTGCTCACCGGCGCGACCGAGCCGTCGGGCCGGCTTCCCTGGACCCTTCCGGCGTCAGAGGCCGATGTACCCGTTCCGAACGGCATCCCGGTGAACGGTCGCATCGTCTACCGCGAAGGCGTGG
>DASZMW010000192.1:0-9565 GCA_035551735.1 Humibacter sp.
GACGCCCACCTGCTCGGCTTCAGCGATGGCGGCATCGCTGGACTGCTGCTCGCGCTGGATCATCCGGAGCGGGTGCGGTCGCTCGTCGCGATCGGCGCAAATCTCGATCCATCAGGACTCGTCGAGGGCGACGATGCGATCGACAAGTCGGGTGCGGACGGTCACGTGCCGGCCGATCCGCTCGTGCGCGAACTGGAGGAGAAGATGCAGGCCGACTACGACCGGCTCAGCCCCGACGGTCCGGAGCACGCCGAGGTCATGCGTGAGAAACTCGCGCGGCTCTGGCAGAACGAGCCGTGCATCCCGGTCGCGCGTCTGGAGAGCGTGACCGCGCCGACGCTGGTGGTGGCCGGCGACCACGACTCGATCACCACCGAACACACGGTGCGGATCGCCGAGGGCATCCCGCACGCGCAGCTCTGCATCGTGCCAGGCGCCAGCCACCTGGTGATGATGGAGCGGCCTGCGTTGGTGAACCGGATCGTGGCTGAGTTCCTCGGCGATATCGAGGTGGGCGGTCTGTGATGTCGGCTCAACCGTCGAGGTAGAACGCGCCGACGCCGAGCGCGACGAGCAAGCCGGCGACGGTCCAGAACCGCACGACGATGGTCACTTCGCGCCAGCCCATCAGTTCGAACGTGTGATGGATCGGTGTCATGAGGAAGATGCGCTTGCCGTGCGTCGCCTTGAAGTATGTGCGCTGGATGATGACCAAGCCGGCTTCGATGACGAACAGGCCGCCGATCAGAATGAGCAGCAGCTCCGTGTGGGTCTCGATCGCGAGGGCGCACAGCGCGCCGCCGAGGCCGAGCGCGCCGGTGTCGCCCATGATGATCTTCGCCGGGCTGGTGTTCCACCAGAGAAAGCCGATGAGTGCGCCGCAGATCGCCGCGGCGACGATCGCGAGCGACAGTGGATCGTTTGTCGCATAACACGTGTTCTGGTTCGACGTGGCGTTGCAGCCGAGCTGGTTGAACTGCCAGAAGCCGATGAAGACATACGAGCCGATCGCGAGAATGGATGCTCCTGTCGCGAGGCCATCCAGTCCGTCGGCGAGATTCACTCCGTTGGTTGCCGCGGCCGCGAGAAAGTTGACCCAGATCAGGTAAAGGACGATCCCGACCAGCGGGACGGCGGTCGCGATCTTCGCGAGGTCGAGGGCCGGGATGTCACGGATGGCTGAGATCGCCATCGACGCTGGGGCGTTGCCGTCGGCATCCGGGAACTGGAGAGCGAGCAGGCCGTACACGGTCGCGACGATCAACTGCCCCGCGATCTTGGCCCACCCGGTGAGGCCGAGGCTGCGCTGATTACGCACCTTGAGGAAATCGTCGACGAATCCGACGGCGCCCATGCCGACGAGCATCAGCAGCACGAGCAGCGACGGCGCAGAGATGCCGTCGCCTCCGTTGATCAGCGCCGAGAGGAAGAACCCGAACAGAGTCGCCAGGGTGATGACGATGCCGCCCATCGTGGGCGTGCCACGCTTCGCGTGGTGCGACTCGGGACCATCGTCACGGATGAACTGGCCGAGTCCCCACCGCTTGAACAGACGGACGAACAGCGGTGTGAGGAAGAGGGAGAAAGCGAGAGCAAGGGCGCCGGCGGTCAGTAGCGTCCTCACGCGGACGATGCTCCCAGGACATGCCGGCACGTGTCAGTCCTTGAAGCGCTAGATGTGTCGTTCGTTCAGGACGCCCTGTCGGTGAGTCGGCCTGCGCCGCTGTATCGAACGGCGGTTTGTCACCCTGGATACATGCCGGGAGCTATCGGCGCACCTTAGCGTCGAAACGACGGGCTAATCGAACGCCTGGAGACGACGAGGGGGACGTGCGATGAGTTTTGAGCATTGGGCGACATACTTCCGGCGCAATCGCGGACGGCAGCAACGTATCGAGGCCGGCGTTGATTGGGACGCGTCTTGTTCGATGACGGATGTCGAGCGGGCCGCGTTGGTCCGATCGTTTCAGCGCTTCGAACTGGGCGAGTCCGGCGAGGGCCGCGAGCTGCTGCGCAAGGCGGCTCGTGCCGGAGACCCGGAGTACGTGGAAGCTTTGAGGGGTCTTGTGGCCGAGGAGCAGCGACACTCTGCTCTCTTCGGGCGAGGGCTTCGTCACATGGGGGCATCCAGCCTGCCGGGTCATTGGTCAGATGGCGCCTTCACGGCCTTGCGGCATGCGCTCGGGTTGCGCACGGAGATCGGCCTCTTCCTTGTCGCCGAAACCGTTGCACTCGGCTACTTCCGTGGGCTCGCCGACAACGGTCCGGACGAGGTCATTCGCGGAATCGGGGAGCGCATCGTGACGGACGAAGTCGAGCACGTCCGTTTCCAGGTCGATCGCCTGCGTGTGGGATTCGCCGGCTCCACGGGCATCACGCGGTTCGCGGTACGGGGAGCGCTGTCGGTGGTCGCCGTGGGCGCGGCGACGGTGCTGGTCGTCGATCACCGTGCCGCTCTGCGGGCCGTGGGCTTCAGCCTTCGCCGCTACTGGTCAGATGGACTCCGCACCTTCGCGCGCGCCGCCTCGGATGCCTTCGGCAAGGAGTCACGGATGCTCGGCCCGAGTCTCGAGGCCACCTCTGTGCTCCAGGCTCAATCCAACTGACCCATCGAGTCCCGCGGCGCACTCACCTGCCGAGCCGCCACGAAGTTGCCGAGCCACCCCCGTATTTGCGTCGATTCGGAGGTGGCTGGGCGACATCGGGGTGGCTCGGCAACATGGGGTGGCTCGGGGAGTGGAGGCGGCGCGGTGGAATGATCGTGCTGTGGATACGCAGATCAGTGAACTCGCGAGTGATATCGATGTGGCATGCCGGCTCTCCGGTGAGTTCACGCTCAGAAGCGGGTTGATCGCCCCGGAGTACTTCGACAAGTACCGATTCGAAACCAACCCTGATCTCCTGCGGCGCGTGGCCGACGCGATGGTACCGCTCCTGCCGACCGACACGGATGCGCTGGGCGGGCTGGAGCTCGGCGGGGTGCCGATCGCGACGATGGTCAGTTCCCTGACCGGATTGCCTGCTCTGTTCGTGAGGAAAGAGCCCAAGGCATACGGGACGAGGAAGCTCGCCGAGGGCGTCGAAGTCGAAGGGCTTAGGGTGACCCTGATCGAGGATGTGATCACGACCGGAGGTGCGGTGCGGAACGCTACGCTCGCCCTTCGCACCCTCGGCGCCCGCGTTCACACCGTCGTCTGCGCGATCGACCGATCCGAGCCCGGTCAGAACATCCTCGAGTCGATCGGGTTGACCACGACATCCGTGTTGACCAAGAGGATGCTCGACGACGCCCGCGCGTAAAGCCGCCAGGCCGGTGCGCATCGAGTCGTCGCGAGCCACCACGAAGTTGCCGAGCCACCCCCGTATTTACGTCGATTCGGTGGTGGTTGAGCGATTCGGTGGTGGCTCGGCGATTCAGTGGTGCTTGGGCGCGTCAGGCGGGGCTCGGCAACATGTGGAGCGGCTCAACGCGCGGCAGCGGGGCGATAGCGTAGAAAGCTATGGCTGCGCGGCATGACGAGACGGTGATCGAGCGGATCCTGAACGCTCGGATCGCCCCGTGAGCGACCTCGGGTTCCGTGCATACGGCAGGCTCCTGTCCGTGCGCTCGCGCACATTGATGGTGGTCGCCGGCCTGCTCGCGCGCACGCCGATCGCGGTGCTGGGGTTCGGCTTTCTCTACTTCGCCCACGCGAGCACGGGCTCGTACGCGCTCGGTGGTCTCACGTCCGGCCTCGCCATCGCCTCGATGGGCCTGGTCGGGCCGCTCGCCGGACGCGTCGCAGACCGGCGCGGACAGAGGCAGCTGCTGTTGGCATCCGCGATCACGCATCCGCTCGCCGTTGCCGGCGCCGTCGCCAGCGGCTACCTCGGCTCGATGATCGGCCTCGTCATCATGTCGGTGTTCTGTGGCGTCACGGTCGCACCCGTCGGCGCCTTCATGCGCGCCCGCTGGTCGACGATCGTGGAGGACACGCTCCTGCTGCGCACGGCTTTCGCCGTCGAGGCGGTCGCGGACGAGATCGTCTGGGTGTTCGGTCCGGCCGTCGCCGCTTTCCTCGCCGCTGGTGTCGCACCTGCTGGCGGGCTCATCCTGTCAGGGGTCATCGGCCCGCTCGGCGCCCTCTTCCTGCGCAGGATGCCTGACGCGAAACCGTTGCCCAGAACCGAGCACGCCCATCGACCTGGCCAGCTCCTGCGTTCGGCACCCTTCGTCATCCTCCTCGTTGCGAGCTTCGCGACCGGCATCGGCTTCGGCATCAACGACCTGTCGATCGTCTCGCTCGCGACGGCCAGCGGCGTGCCGGCACTGGCAGGCACCGTGCTCACGGTCTACTCCATCGGCAGCGCCTTGGGCGGGTTCGTCTTCGGCGCACTGTCCACCAGGCTGCGTTCGCGACAGATGCTCGTCGGCACATCCTTGGCGCTGTTCATCACCTGGGCATCGCTCGCGCTCGCCCCCAGCATCTGGTGGTTCTACCCGCTCGGCTTCTTCGCCGGCGCGACGATCGCCCCGCTGATGATCTCGGTCAACCACATCGCGCAGGAGATCGTCGCACCCGAGATCGTCACCGAGGCGCTCGCGTGGCTGAACACGTTCGTCATCTGCGGGATGTCCATCGGCTCCTTTGCCGGCGGCCTCATCAACGACGCGGCCGGCCCGCGCGCCGCCTTCGTGGTGGTCGCATGCTCGTCGGTGGTGCCGATCCTGCTGGTGCTCACGGGGCTCCGGGCATTCAAGACCGTCGGACGCGCCGTTGTCCCCAGTACGGGGCAAGCCGGCGGTGGGGAGCCCGGCCGATCCTAGAATCTCCCCATGATCGGCTGGGGGCGGGCCATCGGGGTCGTCGCTGTCGCCGCCGTCGCGGCGATCGCGATCGTGACCGCGCCGGCGGCCGCTCACGCGGTGACGAACACCGAGCTCGACAAACTCTGGGCGATGACGCCGAAGCAGGCGCAGGCGTATCTGAGCAAGCATCCTGAGACGGCCGTCGACCTCGCGAACTCCGACAGTTCTTATGTCGACGAGCTCTGGAACGATGCGACGCCGAAGGAGCGCCGCAAGGCGGTGAAGTCGGCGCCTGAGCTGATCGGCAATCTCGAGGGCGTCGACTACATCGACCGCGACCGGGCGAACCGGCTCTACCTCGCGCGGGCGCTGAAGGCCACCAGCAAGAAGGTCGCCGCGAAGCCGAAAGACGAGACCGCGCAGTTCAGGCTGAGGGCGCTCAAGGCGGTGAAGGCATCCCTGCGCGCCACGCACAGACCGCGCAGGTATCTCGTCGAACTCACACCGGCCCCGAGGCCGCTGGCCGCGGTCGCGGTTGGCGACCCTGACACCGCGCGACAGGTCGCGTTCGACGTGCCGGGAATGGGCACGTACTCAGACGACATGCAGCTGTGGGCGCAGGCCGCCCAGAACGTGTACGACGAGCAGGGCAGGGCCGGGGCTCCCGCCGATCGGTCGGTCGTTGCGTGGATCGGGTACGTCACGCCTCCGCCGGGCATCGACGCCACACTCGGCGAGTATGCGGCGCAAGGTGCGCCACGACTGGTGTCGGCGCTCGAGGGGTTCATCGCGAGTAGGAGCGGGGGTTCCGATGTCGATCTGAGCGTCATCGCGCATTCGTATGGCACGACGACTGCAGCGAACGCGCTGGCATCCGCTCACCTCGGCATCTTCGCGTTCGTGATGCTCGGGTCGGCAGGCGTCGAGGAGAGTATTCGGGATGCCCGCGCGCTGCACGCGGAGCACGTGTACGCGGGCGAGGCATCCGGCGACACCCAGGCGCAGTGGGGCAGGCTCTCGCGGCGCGACCCGCGTGCGCCATCGTTCGGGGCGACGATTCTGCACGTCGAGGGCACGGCGACGAAGCTGCCGGTCACGAACCACGAGCCGATCAAGCACTCGAACTGGAACAACAACCCGACCTCGGCCGCGTACGCGAAGTTCACCGACATGACGGCCCTCGCCAAGAAGTACGGCGAGCACGTGACGACCTTCGGCTATCTGGATGCCGGAACCGAGTCGCTCGCGAACACGGCGACCGCGACTGTGCGGTATCCGAGCCGCGGGCTGACCTGAGCGTCGCTCGGCGTCGACCGTGCGAGGTCAGCGCTCAGGCGATACCGGCATCAGGATCGGGATCTGACGCGTGCGCGATGATCATGGATGCCACCGGCTGAGGGCTGCGGATCATCGCCTCGTGTCCGCGGTCGGGAATCTCCCGCACCCCGGCATCCGGAATCAACTCCGCCACCCGCGCAACCCACGGCCGCGGGCAGACCCTGTCGACTTCGCCACGGAGCACGAGGGTGCGCGCTCTGACTTCGGGCAGGACGTCCTCGACGTGGTGCGCCAGCATCTGCCGCAACTTGCGCACGAACCATGCAGGACCGGCCTTCGCGTACTGCACGGTGCCGAGCCAGAGCACCTTCGGGCTCTCGCCTGCAAGGTCCTGCATCATGCGCCATGCCTGTTGCCGTGCGGTGCGTTCGGCGGGGTTCACCGTCGGTGCGATCAGCACGGCACGCGTCGCGATCTGCGGATGCCTGACCAGCGCCTCACTGACCACCTGTGAGCCCATCGAGTGCCCGACGAGCACGGGGTCGACGACGTCGAGCGATGCGACGAACCCGGCGAGGAAGTCGCCGCTTGCCGGCATGTCCAGAGGCTCGGGAGGCTCAGGCGAGTCGCCGAAGCCTGGAAGATCGACCGCGTAGACGGGGCCTGCCTTGCCGAGCTCCTCAGCGAGATCACGGAAAACCCTGTGCCCCATGCCGATGCCGTGGACGAGCACGAACGCGGTGCCTGTCGCGGCCCCGCTACGGGTGTACACCATCGATCGTCCGTCATGCGCGAACGTGCGGACGACGTCATCGCTCATGGGCCCACGGTATCCCGACCGAGGCGAGGCGGCCCTGCTCGCACCGTTGTGTTCGGGGCAAGACTGCCCGGTCGATGCATGGAGCTTGCCGTTCGCTATGGCCGAGCTGAGTGAAACCGTCGCATTGACTCGGTGAATTCGTAGGCGGCTCCACAGCCCCCGACTGCCGCCGGAAAACGCCGGTACCTACGGTCGGGGTACTTGGTCGATTCGCGCCGAGTCGACAGCTGACAGCCGCAAGGAGCATCCATGTTCGCCACCTATCTGAGACGTGAACTCAGCAACCGCAAGAAGCAGAGCATCATCATCGCAATCGGCATGGCCTTGGCGATCGCGCTCGTCATCCTGGTGAATGGGGTGTCGGCCGCCGTGAAAGACGCAGAGACCACTGCGCTGTCGTCGGTGAACGGCGTCGGCACCGACATCACGATCAGCAAGACCGCCGCGCCAGGGACGGGAAACCAAAAGTTCGCCTTCGGGTCGGGTGGCAGCTCCAGTGCCGGTGATGGCAGCACAAAGCTCGCCCAGAGCACGCTGACAGCAGCCATGGGCACCGGGACGTACAGCGCGAGTGCACTGACGAAGGCAGAGGCTGTGGATGGCGTCTCTGCTGCAACTGCGACACTGTCGCTGCGCAACAGCACGTTCTCAGGCCAGATCGCCCAGGGCTCGGGCACGACGGGCTCGGGCACGACGGGTGAGTCCGGCTCCGGAGCTCCCTCCGGGAAGTCGGGTGCGGGTGGATCGGGCCCGAGCTCGTTCAACGTCGACTCCTTCACGGTGGCCGGCATCACGCCAGGCATCACCAAGGTCGGACCGATGAGCTCGACCGAACTGAGCAGCGGTCGCTACCTCAAGGCGAGCGACGACGGAACGTACGTGACAGTCGTGGATGCCAGCTACGCGAAGAGCGAGAGCCTCAAGGTGGGCAGCACTCTGACCACGGGCGGCAAGAAGTTCACCGTCGTCGGCATCGTGAAGTCCACGTCCTCCGACTCGACCACCGCGTCGAACACGTACATCCCGCTCGACACCGCACAGAAGCTCGCGGATCTCGACGGCAAGGTCTCGAACATCTACGTGAGCGCGGCATCCGCCGGCGACGTCGCAACGCTGAAGACGGCGCTCGAGAAGGCGCTGCCGAGCGTGACGGTGAACACGCAGGCCGACCTGGCATCCAGTGTTTCAGGATCGCTGTCGACGGTGTCGACGCTCGTCAGCAACCTCGGCACCTGGTTGTCGCTCATCGTGCTCGCAGCGGCCTTCCTCATCGCCGTGCTGTTCACCATCTCGGGCGTCGGCAGGCGCACCAGGGAGTTCGGAACGCTGAAGGCGATCGGCTGGAGCAACGGACGCATCGTGCGCCAGGTCACTGGTGAATCCCTCGTCAACGGGCTGATCGGCGGCGCCATCGGCGCGGTCGTCGGCATCGCTGCCATCGTCGTCGTCAACCTGATCTCGCCGACATTGTCGACAGGCGGTGCGGCGGCGGGTGGCGCGGCAGGCGGAGCGGGAGGGCCTGGCGGAGCCGGCGGAGCGCCCGGCGCGGCTCAGGCCGCGAGTTCTGCGGCGACCGCGATCTCGCTGCACATTCCGTTCACGGGCGGCATCGTGCTGATCGCGGTCGGGCTGGCCGTACTCGGTGGCCTCATCGCCGGAGCCTTCGGCGGATGGCGTGCCGCTCGTCTTCGCCCCGCGGAGGCCTTCAGGAGCGTCGCATGATGCCGGCCTCGCACCACTCGAACCGAAGCGACGACCCCCGGAACGACGAACTCGGAAACGACGAACTCGGAAACGACGAAGAGAGAGTAGACCGATGACCGACACACTCGCGATGCCGAGCGCATCAGAAGAACAGACGATCGGCGAGGCATACGTGCTGCGCGGTGTCACCAAGGCCTACACGCAAAAGGGCAGGACCGTGCACGCGTTGCGCGGGATCGACCTCGAGATACCGCGCGGTCAGCTGGTGGCTGTGCAGGGGCCGACCGGTGGCGGCAAGTCCACGCTGCTGCAGATGCTCGGCGCGCTCGACCGGCCGACATCCGGGTCGATCCAGATGGGCCGCAATGAGCTCTCGACGGCGAACGACGGAGAGCTGGCGAAGATCCGCGGGGTGGAGATCGGATTCGTGTTCCAGAGCTTCAACCTCATCCCGACTCTGTCTGCGGCGGAGAACGTGGAGACCGCGTTCGCGACCAACGAGCTGCCGCGGGTCGAGCGGCGGCGGCGCAGTGCTGAGGCACTGGCATCCGTCGGCCTGGACGATCGGGCCGACCACCTGCCCACTGAGCTCTCCGGCGGTCAGCAGCAGCGCGTCGCGATCGCCAGGGCGCTCGTCAAAGAACCGACTGTGCTGCTGGCGGATGAACCGACGGGAGCGCTCGACGAAGGCACGCGTGACGAGATCATGACGCTTCTCGAGAAGGTGTGGCACGAGCGGCTGCTGACCGTGGTGATCGTCACGCACGACTCGGCTGTGGCGCGACGGGCCGAGCGCAGGCTGCGCATCAAGGACGGCGCGATCAAGGAGATGTGAGAGCGCCGAAGCGCCGGGATCCTCCACCTTGGTGAGGGGAGGACCCTGGCGCTTCGTCGTGCGCGGCCTGGTGGCCGAAGGGCTCAGGCCTTGTCGTTCTCCGCGAGCCAGGCGAAGGACTCCGCGATGCCCTCGAACA
>DASZMW010000193.1:0-10310 GCA_035551735.1 Humibacter sp.
AGCGCCGGCTCGAGCAGCGCGAAAGCGTCGTCCCAGCGTCCGAGAGCGGAAAGCGGTTCGACCGTGTTGGATGCGAGAATCACGCCGCTCGTGCGCTGCACGCCCAATTCGCGTGCCCGCTCGACGCCGGCGTTGCCGATCTGCACCGCGTCGGCGTACCTGCCGATCAGGTGCATCACGTCGGAGGTGTTCACGCGATAGCGCAGCATCGCGCCGTCTCGGGTCAGGGCGAGCTCTCTCGCCCGATCGAGGTCGACCAGACCTTGCTCGATGTGGCCGCGACCGACCAGCGAGACTCCACGGATGTTATGCGCCAAGGATTCGCGCGACAGTGAGCCGGCGGCCTCCGCCCTCACGAGCGCCTTCGATGCCACGTCGACGGCGTCGTCGAACCTGGCCTCGAGCATGAGCCGCCCGGCGAGGTCGCCGAGTACGGCCGATGTCGTGTCTGAGCATCCGTTCTCGCCCAGCTCGGCAAGGGCCTGCTCGAGGAGCGCCGTCGACCCCGGCCGGGACAGAGCGGCGAGATACCGAGCCTTGTCGACGAGAAGCCCCGCGTGCTGCTCGGTGTCTGTCGGATCGCTCTCGGCCAACGCGGCATCGATCAGTGTCAACGCACGCTCGGTGTCGCCGGCATCGCGCCAGGCCGCCGACGTGTTCTGCGTCAGAGCGGTGTGCGAGGTTCCTGCGATCGATTCCGGGTCGGTGATCTGCTCCCAGAGCTCGAGTGCGCGCTCGCCCATGCGTGCCGCGCGTGCGAAGGCGAAGGCCTGCCGCGCCTCGCGCATGGCGTCGAGGCTGGCGGGGAAGGCGCGCGCAGCATCGTGTGCCGCCAAGCGGTGCCGCGAGATCTCGTGCGCGACCGGGCGCCCTGCGGCCGCCTGCGTTTCGAGGGCATCCGCAAAGGCGCTGTTGTACCGCACCAACTCGCCAGGAAGGACCTCGCCGACCACGGCGGCGCGCACGAGGGCGTGGCGGAAGTCGTAGCAGGTCTCCTCAATGACCAGCATGCCGCCGTCGACGGCCGCGCGGATCTGCGTCTCCAGTTCGATCGCCGATCCCGAGTAGACGAGATCGAGAAGATCGTGGCGAACGCACTGCCCACCAACGGCAAGCAGGCGCAGAAGGTGCTGCGTGCCATCATCGAGCCGCTCGTAGCGCGCCAACAGCAGTTCGCGAAGCGTCTCGGGAAGCACGGGGTTCATCCCCGATTCGCGGGAGCCGCGCCCGGCACCGGCAAGCTCCTCCACGAAGAACGGCACGCCCTCGCTGCGCTCGAACAGATCGTCGATCACGGCGTCGTCGACGACGCTCTGCACCCCAGGGCTCTCATCGTCGGCGACGCCGACGGACGTGATCGCCACAAGCTGCGCCGCGACCTGGTCGCGGGTGAGCCGCTCGAGCTCCCAGCGCGTCAGCCGGCGCGAACGCTCCAACTCCGGAAGCACGGGACGCAGCGGATGCCCACGCACGATCTCGTCGCTGCGGTATGTGACGACGATGAGAATTCCAGCACCCGTCAACATTCCGACCAGGAATCTCAGCAGCTCGATCGTCGACCGGTCTGCCCAGTGGATGTCTTCGATCACAAGCACGAGCCGGTGGTCCCGAGCCACGTTCTCGAGAAGCACCGCGACCAGCTCGTACAGCCGCTCCGTTCCGGCGCGCGGTGGCATGCCGTCTGCCGATTCCAGTTCCGGCAGCACGACGGATAGCACGGCACGCGCTGGCCCCGCCGCCTCGAGCAGGGCATCGGTGCCGATGACGGAGGCCAGTTGCCGCACGATCGCGGTGAACGGTGCGTACGCCGCGCTCTCCGTGCCGATGTCGACCGACTTTCCCAGGAGTACCAACGCATCGCCATCGACTTCGCGCATGAACTCGCGCACCAGCCTCGTCTTACCGATGCCCGCCTCTCCCCCGACGGCGACGGCCCTTGGCTCGTCGGCGCTGCGCCGGTACTCGGCGCGGAGGGCCTCCAGGTCGGCTTCGCGTCCGATCATCGTGGGGCTGCTGATCGGTGTTCTCACATGAGTGATGCTCCCACGAACTACCGACAGCCAGGGGTGCTGACCCAGAGCAGCGGACTCAGCCTGCGACATGTGCGATCCGCAGAGTGCGGCGCACTCCACGGGACCTCGCACGGGCGCTGTGCACGACCGGTTCGCCCGCGTTCACGACCCGCAGCGCCAGAATCTGTCGCTGTGCCCGCTCCCGCTCGAGGATCGCGTAGTGACGCTCCCGATCGGCGTTCAGAGCCGTGACATATGCGTCGTTGTACATCGTTTTTCCCCTTCGTCTCGCTGTTCCCTTACTGTCGATATTGCCTCGTACCACCGACATTTCTGGCTGCCGGATCGACCCGTGAAACGTCATCTTCCGGCGTCCGCGAGCCGCAGCGATTCGGCCCTCCTCCGGCGCGGACGGCGAGCTTTTTCACCGCGCCGGTCGGCATCCGCGGCAACGCGCTGCGCGAGGATCTCGCTCTCCCGGCGCTCCCGTTCCCGCTCGGCGTAGAGCCGCTCGCGGTCGGCGTTCAGAGCCGAAACAAACGCGTCGTTGTACATCGTCTTCACCTTCGTCTTGTGGTTATGAAGACGATGCTCGCGACTAAGGTAGGGCATCCGGATCGGGCGGATGCCTTATCTTTCGATCCGTAGACCGAAGGGCACGCTAAGGCGTCGCATCGCGCAGCACCACTCGGAAGGGAACCGGGCATGACAGAGGCGCGCAAGCGCATCCTCGCCCGCGTCGTCGGCCGCGTGCAGGGCGTCGGATTCCGCTACTCGTGCGTGCTGGCCGCCCGGGCAGCTGGAGTGAACGGCTGGGTGCGCAACCGTTCGGACGGCAGTGTCGAGGCCGCCTTCGAAGGCGCCCCGGCGGCCGTGGACGCCATGACATCGTGGATGCGCCACGGCCCGCAGGGAGCGCGAGTGGCAGCGGTCGAACTCACCGACCAGTCTCCGGAGGGCGCGAGCGGCTTCGAGATCCGCTGAGCGTCAAGGCTCCTGCGCGTCAAGGCTTCTGAGCGTCAGCGCCCCTCGAAGAACACCGACAGCGCCGCGGACAGCGACGCAGGGTCATCCACGTGGCACAGCTCCCTTGCCGAGTGCATCGAGAGCAGCGCGACGCCGACATCCACGGTGCGGATGCCCAGGCGCGTCGCCGTCAGGGGGCCGATCGTCGTTCCGCACGGCACGTCGTTGTTCGACACGAACTCCTGATACGGCACACCCGCCGCCGCGCACAGCCGCGACCAGAGCGCGGCGCCGTGGGCATCAGTCGCGTAGCGCTGATTCCCATTGATCTTCAGCAGCGGTCCGCCACCAACGATCGGCCGGTTGGCCGGGTCGTGCTTCTCGGGATAGTTCGGGTGCACGGCGTGGCCGGCATCCGCCGAGACGCACCACGATGCTGCGAATGCCCGCTTGCGATCCTCCACGTCGGCACCCAGCGCCATGCCGATGCGCGTGAGCACGTCATCGAGGATCGGCCCGTTCGCGCCCGAGCGCGACTCCGAGCCGAGCTCTTCGTGATCGAATGCGGCGAGCACGCTGATCTGGCCGGAGGACGGTTCGCGGTCGCCCCCCGCCTGCTCGAGCAGCGCGTGCAGGCCGGCGTAGACGGAGCTGAGGTTGTCAAGCCGCGGTGAGGCGAACAGCGTGCCGTCGGCCCCGAACACGTGAGGGGGCTGCGTGTCGCACATCACAAGGTCGTAGCCTGCGATGTCGGATGCCCGCACGCCGCTTCCCTCGACCACCCGCGCCAGCAGATCCGCCTCGTTCACATCGCCGACGCCCCAGACCGGCGCAGTGTTCCGTTGTTTGTCGAGCTTCAGGCCCTCGCTGTTGACGCCGCGGTCGAGGTGGATGGCCAGCTGCGGAATGCGCAGCAGCGCACCGCTGCGCACCAGCTGCTCCGTACCGTCGGTGGTGACGACCCTGCCGGCGAGTTCGAGCTCGCGGTCCAGCCACGAGTTCAGCAGGGGTCCGCCGTAGACCTCGACGCCTGCCTGCAGCCATCCCGCCGCGCCGGTCGTCGGCATCGGCTTCAGCTTGAATCCTGGCGAGTCTGTGTGCGCTCCCACGATGCGGAATGGCGTGGTGGCGTCGGCGTCGGCGGGGATCGCCCAGGCGACGACAGCCCCATCGCGCGCCAGCACTCCGCGAGACGCGACGCCGAGCTCGGCCGCCGGCCAGGCATCCGACTCGTCGACGAGGGAGAATCCGGCCTGTTCGAGCTGTCTCGCGGTCTCCGCTGCCGCGTGATACGACGACGGTGACGCCTGGATGAACGCGCTGAAGCGCTCGAGGTAACCGGATGCCATGGCCCCTATGTTCCCATGCAACGTGCAGCCGCCACTTCGGGGCGAGCGTCTTACGCTGACGAACATGACCACCGTGACCGAAACCGTGCGCGACCTCCCGCTCACCACCATCGACGGCGAGAACACCTCGCTGCGCGCCTTCGACGACAAGGCGGTCCTCATCGTCAACGTCGCTTCCCGCTGCGGGCTCGCGCCCCAGTATGAGAAGCTCGAGGCTCTGCAGGAGCAGTACGGACCTCGTGGGTTCACTGTGCTCGGCTTTCCGAGCAACCAGTTCCTGCAGGAGCTCGGCAGCGAGGACGCCATCAAGGAGTACTGCTCCACCACCTGGGGCGTGACGTTCCCGATGTTCGAGCGCATCAAGGTGAACGGAAAGTCGGCGCACCCTCTCTATCAAGAGCTGAAGAAGACACCGGATGCCTCCGGCAAGGCCGGCCGCGTCACCTGGAACTTCGAGAAGTTCCTTCTGGCGCCTGACGGTGAGGTCGTCAGGTTCCGCCCGCGCGTGGAGCCCGACGCCCCAGAGGTGATCGACGCCATCGAGGCCGCACTGCCCGCCGCTGCCGCCTGAGCCTGCTCTCGGCTCGACGCCTTAGGCTGTCAGCCGTGAAAGCGCTCCTCCCCGTCGGCATCGTGCTCATTGTGATCGGCCTGTTCGGCGGTTTCGGCTATCAGGTGATCGTCGCGGTCAGCACCGGTCTGCCGACGAGCGGCATCGGCTGGTTGCAGACGACCGGCTTCGTGGTCGCGGCGGGCGGGGCGATCCTGATCGGCGCGTACATCGGTCGTCGGCGCAAGCAGCGCAGGGATGCCGACTCCGGCACCGTCCGGCGCTGATTGAATCGCGCGTCAGCCCTCGACGAGCGTGATGAACGCGCTCAGTTCTGCAACGGCATCCGGCCAGTGCGGCAGATATTCGGTCAACTGCGGCGAATAGATCAGGAACGCCGCCCATTCGGCGCGTGAGATCGCGACGTTGAGCCGGTTCTTCATGATCAGGAACCCCATGCCGCGTGGCGCATCGAGCGCGGATGACGCCGCGAGTGACACGATCGCGATCACCGCTTCCTTGCCCTGGAACTTGTCGACGGTTCCGACCCGTACGCCGTCGCGCCCTGCTGCGGCGAGCGCTTCGTGCAAGCAGCTCAGCTGTGCGTTGTAAGGCGTCACGACGATGATGTCGTCGTCGCGGAGCAGACGTTCCCCGCCACCGTACCGCCAGCGTCGTCCGACCAGGTCGCCGACGAGCGCCACGACGCGCTCGGCCTCCGCCTGCGACGACGTGGAATCGCCGTCGTGGTCGACAGGAACCGGGTGCAGACCCGGCTCGATGCCCTCGAGATACCGGGCGGCAGCATCCGGATGCGCCTGAAGCCTGCCCTCGTACGACAGCTGCGACACGGGCTCGGCGAGCGCGGGATGCATCCGCCTGGTTTGCGGCAAGAAGAAGCCGAGCTCGGCGGGGAGCACGTCGTGCCCGGTGCTGATCCAGCCGAGGGCTGACTGGTCGACGGGCTCGGGATGCAGCCCCTGGCTCACCTGCGGCAGCTGCTGCGGATCTCCGAGCAGAAGCAGATTGCGTGCGGCGACAGCCGCGGCCGTCGTCGATGCGAGTGAGAACTGACCGGCCTCGTCGATCACGAGCAGGTCGAGGCTGCGGAAGAGCACCCTGGCCGGGTTGCTGAAGTCCCATGCCGTTCCGCCGACCACGAACCCGCTGTCGGTGTGGTCGAGCGCGAAGTCGAGCTGCCCGTCCTTGGGGAGCGCCGTGAACGGCGAAGCCGGATCAGGTTCGGTTCCGCTCTGCGGCACCTTGCCGACGAGCGACCCGTCGAGCCCCGCCGTGGCCACGACGCCGGAGAGCAGGTTCTCCACGACGGCGTGGGACTGGGCGACGACGCCGATCTTCCAGCCCTTGTCGCGCACCAACGAGGCGATCACGTGAGCGCCGAGGTATGTCTTGCCGGTTCCGGGCGGCCCCTGCACGGCGAGGTAGGAGTCGTCGAGCGATGCGACGGCATCCGTCACCACTCGCACCAGCGAATCAGCGGATGCCCGTGCCGCGCGCTGCGCCACAGACTCACCGTGCACTCGCGGCGGAACGCGGCGCAGCAGATCGGTCACCGGGTCTCGCGGCCACTCCGGCTGGGCGTCGACGATCGATTGCGCCCAGGCGCGGATCGCCACATCCTGGGAACCGGCCCTCGGCGGCGAACCCGGCGTCAGGGCACTCGGCAGCACGGAATAGGGATCGGCTTCGGCGGGCAGCGTCTCTTCGATCAGCACCCAGTCGTCGCCGACCTCGACGGTCGTGACCTGTTTCACGCTCCGCGCGCCCGGTTCACCGCCGAACGCGGGGAAGGGACCGGGGAACTCGTAGACCGCGAAGCGTTCAGCCCGCGCCTTCATCGTGCTGCCAGGCGCGAATTGCCCGCGTAGCCGGATCAGCCTGCGGTCGACGCGCTGCCCAGGGTCGCGGTACCAGTCCCGCTCCACTATGCCGCCGTCGACGACGAACACGTCTCTGGTGTTCGCCCAGGCCTCGATCGGGTCGACCAGTCGGGCGAAGTGGCTCCACCAGAAGCTCTTCTGTTCCCGGCGGTGATAGTCGAGCGTCGCCGCTGCGAACGCCGCAGCCGTCTCGTCCGCGCTGCGGGTGTGCGTGGCGTCGGCAGCCGTCTCGTGCGGTGCCACGGCCTCTCCGGCGAGCGCGATCAGATCGTCGCGCAGCGTCGAGGCTTCGAGCTCCTGCACGGGCCGCTCCGGCGCGGGGAGCCCGATCGGAACCCCGGCATCCGCCGCCTGCCGCAACAGGTAGTCCCGTAGTCGAAGCGTGGAGAGGCAGTCGTACTCGTTGTAGTCGGCGATCGCGTCGAGCATCCGCTGGCCCGTCTCGACGTCGCCCGTCAGCATCAGCCTGCGCGCCGCCGCGTACTCCTCGATCGAGGTGCCAGCGTCTTGCACCTCGCCCGTACGCAGCTGGTCGCCCATGTAGAGCGGCTCGAGCTTCTTGATGGAGTATGACCTCGAGCCCACCCGAAGCGCCTTGCGCACCATCGGGTAGAGATCGACGAGCACGTTGTCGCGCAGCAGGTCGTCGACGGCGTCTTCGCCGACGCCGTGTCTGGCTGCGAGCTGCAGCAGGTGAGTGCGCTCGTACGAGGCGTAGTGATAGATGTGCATGCGCGGACGCTCGCGCCTGCGTCGTGCGACGTCGTCGAGGAACGCGATCAGAGCCTCCCGCTCCTCGGCGAACGTGTGCGCCCAGAACGGCACGAAGACGCCGTCCGTCTGCAGCACCCCGAACAGGTAGTCGATCCCCCATTGCCCCTCGAACGCCGGCTCGGTATAGAGCGGATCGCCCTCGAAGTCGAAGAAGATGTCGCCTGAGTCGGGCTCGGGCAGCGCCGCGAGCGCGGGCGCGTTGTAGACCCGCACGGGAGGCGGACTGCCGGGAACCGCATCCAGTTGCAGCCGCGCCTGCTCGCTCTGTGCGTCGAGCGTGGTCGTGGCGATGCCCTCGACCTCGGTTCCGTTCGGCCTGGCGGCCAGATCGTCGATGGTACGGATGCCAGCAGCCATCAGGCGCGGCCGTTGCGTCACCCGCACCCCGGCCACCAGCAGCACGTCGCGGGTCGCTTCGACCTCGTCCGCACACGTTTCGCAGCGGCCGCACGCGACGAATCGCTCATCGCCCCACTGCACCATCGCGCCGTCCGACAGATGCTCCCTCACGATCTGATGCAGCCGTGCGATGCGCTTGCGGTAGACCGGCACGATGTCGGCCAGGCGGTGGTTGCTCTCGCTTCCGTCGCCGAGCAGAAGCCTGACCTCGTCGGCCGGCTCGACGCCGATGCGCTCCAGCTGCTCGGCGTATGCGGCCACCTGCAGCAGCGCCGTCACCTTGGCCCGCCTGGCGAGCTTGGTGTCTTCGACCCGGTATCTGCCGTCGGGCTCGCGCACGATGAAGTCGGCATAGCCGACGAACGCGAACGGCGTCTGCTCCGATGCCTTCGACCCGCCGTCGAACGCGTCGAAGAACACCCCCTGATAGACCACGGGAGCGCCGGTGCGGAAGGCCTCAGCAGTGGCCTGGGCTGCCGCGGCCAGCCCTTCGGCATCCGGATGCTCGGGGCGTTCGAATCGGGCGACCCCTTCACCGAACCGCTCGATGTAGCGGTCGAGAACTCTGTGCTCGTGTTCGTCGCCGAGGCGCGAGGTGCGCTCGAGCATCGCGTCGACCGGCCGGACGACACGTGGCCCCCAGCCGAGCCTGCCGTCGAGTCTGCGCAGAAAGTCGAACTCGCACGTCGAGGCCGTTGTGAGGTCGCTCGGGCTGAGAACCACCGTGCCGTCGTCGAGCAGGAACATGCGGCAACGCTAGCGCGCACGACCGTCATCGCGACCACGACCATCCTTCGGCATCCGTCACAGGTAGTCGTCGGGAGCCAGCCAGCGCACACCGGTGTCGTGAGCCAACAACTGGCCTCGTACGGCGAGATCGGCTCGCGCGAACGCGACGGCGAGTGCAGCCGCCCACGCACGGTCTTCCGCACGCGGCGCGGCCTTCCCCGGTCTCTCCCACACGATCACCACATTCGCGACGTCGGTATCTCGTGTCGAGTCGGCGACGTGTTCCGCGAACACAGCCGCCCCGTCGTCGGGCCAGGTCGGCAGGCCGTCGATGGGGATCAGCAACGGAAGCTGAACGCCCGAGTCGTCGAGGAAGATCAGCCACACCTGCCTGCGCAGGGCGGAGCCGACGAGTTCGACGACGCGCGCGACGACGTCGTTGTCGGTGTCTAGGGGAAGCAGTGCCGCATCGGCGGCGGAGATCGTTGTCATGCCTGCGAGCCTGGCAAGATACGGAACCGGGCCGACCGGCTATGCGCCGATCTGTGCACACGTCGACGGCCGCAGCTCCTGTGACCGCAAGGACACCGGAGCGGCGGCCGCGGCAGAGCCGGTCACGAGCACGGGGGTGGATCCGCCGGGTCAGCGACCGCCCTCGATGCGACGATGGCGCTGCTGCACGCCCGGCCCGCCATATGGATAAGGCTCGACGCGCGGTGCGCTCGCCTCGTCGAGAGCCGCGAGCTGCTCGACGCTCAGCTCCACCTCCCCTGCTCCCAGATTGTCGCGCAGCTGGTCGAGAGTGCGCGCACCCAGGATGACGCTGGTCACCGCCGGCTGCGCGAGAAGCCAGGCCAGCGCGACCTGGGACCGCGTCGCACCGAGAACGTCGGCGATCTCGGTGACGACGTCGAGGATGCGCCACGTGCGGGGATCGTCGTTGCGGGCCCGCCAGGCCTCCATGCCGCGCTCGGGGTTCTCGCCGAGCCGGGTGGATCCCGTCGGCGGAACATCGCGCTCGTACTTTCCGCTCAGCCAGCCGCCTCCGAGCGGCGACCACGGCAGAAGCCCGACTCCCGCATCGAGAGCCGCAGGCACGATCTCGTGCTCGATGCCGCGCACGATGAGGTTGTACTGCGGCTGCAGCGTGACGGGCTCGGCCCAGCCGTGCGCTCTGGCGACGTGCACGGCCTTGGTGAGCTGCCAGCCGGTGAAGTTCGAGAAGCCGTAGTAGTTGATCTTGCCTGCTGTGATCGCGTCGTTCAGAAAACGGAGCGTCTCGTCGATCGGCGTGAGGGCATCCGACGCGTGCAGCTGGTAGAGATCGATCGTCTCGACGCCCAGGCGCCGCAGCGACGCGTCGAGGGCGCGGGCGAGGTGGCGCCGTGAGAGTCCGAGATCGTTCGGTCCCTCCCCCATCGGAAACCGCCCCTTGGTGGCGATGACCACCTGTTCGGCGTCGGCGGGATGCGCCGCCAGCCACCTGCCGACGATCTCTTCCGAGACGCCGTCGCTGTAGACATCCGCGGTGTCGATGAAGTTGCCGCCGGAAGCGACGAACGCGTCGAGAATGGCGTTGGATGCCTCCTCGCTCGCCTCGTTGCCGAACGTCATGGTTCCCAGCGTGAGT
>DASZMW010000194.1:0-15698 GCA_035551735.1 Humibacter sp.
GCGGGATCGTCACCTGCCAGAAGGTCTTCCAGCCGTTCGCGCCGTCGAGTTCTGCCGCCTCGTACACGTCGCCCGGCAGCATGACCAGGCCGGCGAGCACGATGATCGCGACGAACGGCGTGGTCTTCCAGATGTCGGCGATCATCATGGCAATGATCGCCGACGCGGGAGAGCCGAGGATGACGGGATGTCCGAAGCCGTGCGCCGACAGAATCTGGGTCGCGACGCCGGCGAGCGGGTCGTAGATGTAGTCCCAGAGCGTTGCGGAGATCACCGTGATCAGCGACCAGGGGACGAGTAGCATCGCCATCATCCAGCCTCGTCCCGCTTGGAGCCGCTGGAGCACGAGTGCGATCAACGTGCCGAGCACGATCTCCACCACGACGGTGACGATGGTGTAGCCGACGGTGAACACCAATGCGTACTGCCAGGTCGAGTCCGTGAAGACGACGTTGTAGTTGTCGAGGGTGAAACCGTCGATCTGGAACCCGGATCCGAGCACGTTGACGTTGCTGAAGCTCATCACGACGGAGAACACGATCGGGAAGATCGTCACCGCCGCGATGACGATCAGAGCCGGAGCCGAGAAGCCCCAGCCGAGCCTGGCCATCGTTCGTCGGTAGACGTCTTTCTTGCGTTGCTCGCCCAAATGGGGCCCGCTGCGACGCGCCGGCGCGGCGACCTTCGTTGTTGTCATGGCGCTCTCCTCAGCCGGTGGGTGGCCGCGTTCGGCCGGGACGGAGCGCTCCCGCCCCGGCCGAACCGACGGTCGCTACAGGCCGCCATTCTTGACGGCGGTATTGATCTGGCTGTTCGCCTTCTGGATGGCGGCCTTCGGCGTCAGCGAGCCGGCGAGCACTCCGTTGACGTTCGAGTAGATCGCCTGGCTGACCTCCGGGTAGTTCGGAGTCTGTGCCGGGCGGGGCACGAGCTTGGTCTTCGAGACGATGGCCAGGACCGGGTTCGCGTTCTTCACGGCGGACGACGAGCGTACAGCCGCGTTGGTCGGGATCTCACTGAACTTCGTCGCGAGGTCGGTCTGCGCTGTCTTTCCGGTCATCCACTTGATGAAGGTCAGGTCGGCCGCAACGTTCTTGCTGTGCGGGTTCACGTAGAGGTTCCAGCCGCCGATGTTGGAGTAGCCGGGAGTCGACTCGCCTTGGAAGGTCGGCATCGGCGAGACGCCGACCTTGCCGATCACTGCCGAACCGGATGCCTGCGAGGTGGAGTACGCGTAGTCCCAGTTGCGCAGGAACAGCGAGTCACCGGCCGAGAACGCGTTCATCGATTGCGTCTCCTGAAAGGTCGACGTCGCCTGCGGGCTGACGCCGCTGGTGACCAGCGACTGTTCGAAGGTGAGTGCCTTGGTTGCGGCTGCACTGTCGATCGCCGCGGCGTCACCCTTGGTGTTCAGCACCTTTCCTCCCGCGTCGGCGAGGAACTCCATGTAGTCGCAAGTCGCGCCCTCGTAGTTCGCGCCCTGGAACACATAGCCGTACTTGACCTGCCCCTTCGACTGCGCGAGCTTGGCGTCGGAGACCAGCTGCTCCCAGGTGGTCGGCACCTTCAACCCGTCGGCGGCGAGGATGTCCTTGCGGTAATACAGGAAGCCCTGGTCCTCGAAGAACGGCGCCCCGTACACCTGGCTGTTGTACGTCGCGCCGGCGACCAGTCCGCTCGCGAACGTGTTCCAGTAGCTGGAGCCGAGGTACTTCGACAGGGGGAGCGCGAGTTGGTGCGCCCCGAACTGCGCCGGCCAGATCACGTCGCCCATGTAGACGTCGGGTCCGCCGCCACCGGAGATCTGCGTGGTCAGCGTCGCGCGGTTGGTGTCCGTGTCGTTCGGTGCTGAGATCAGCTTGACCTTGATGTCCGGGTACGCCTTCTCGAACGCGCTGATCAGTACGGTGCGCGGATCAGCTCCGCTGGTCGTGATCGGGCTCGCCCACCAGGTGATGGATCCCTTGGTCGGGTTGCCCGTCGGAGTGCCGGTCGAGGTCGACCCGCCTCCGCCCGAACTGCACGCGCTGAGCACGGCCATCGTGGCGATCGCGGTCGCGATGGCCGCCACCCTCATGCCCCGCCTCGAGTGGCCGTGGTGACGTGCGATGTTCATCGACATGATCTCCTCGTCTTCCGCCGAAATGCCGCGGCCGATGCACGACGGCGTCGCGGAGGCGTCGGCGTTCACCGCAGCGCGCGGCCCTGATCGCACACCGATCGTGCGGGTGGGCGAGAGGTCGATCGACGTCGCGTCAGCGACAGCCGGATGGCAGCGTTGCGTTACGGCCGGTTCGTCGGGTCGCCCCCGTTGAACGGTGTGCCCCGGGACGAGTTTCCCGGCACATCTGCGAAATTATGTCGGCCGCTCGACCGCTGCAAGCGTTTTCGGTGGAGCGTCGATAACGAGTTCCGGAGGGTTCTCTCAGGTTCCGTCGTGCCGGAGGAACGAGATCTGGGATCCGCCTCGGCGACGGCTGATCAAGCAGGGGGAGCGGTGCTTCCC
This sequence comes from Humibacter sp., assembly GCA_035551735.1. Taxonomy (GTDB): domain Bacteria; phylum Actinomycetota; class Actinomycetes; order Actinomycetales; family Microbacteriaceae; genus Humibacter. The sequence continues at coordinate 2,507 of DASZMW010000194.1, forward strand.
CTGTCGATGAAGGTGACCGGATACCGCACGGAGCGCGAACGCGGAGGCTTGCCTGCGAGCTCGCCCAAGAGCATCCGGGCGGCGGTAGCGCCCTGATCGAACGGGTGCTGCTCCATTGTCGTCAGACCGAACGTGCGTGCCAGTGGATGCCCGTCGATACCGATCACGGAGATGTCGCCGGGAACGCGCAGCCCGTGCGCCCAGATCGACAGCATCGCGCCGACGGCCATCTCGTCAGACGCCGCGAAGATGGCCGTCGGCCGATCTTCCGAGGAGAGCAGCACGTCGGTAGCCTGCTTGGACGCATCGATGTTGAAGCGGCCGAGCACGAAGCGGTCGTCGCGCACCGGAATACCCGCCATCGCGAGGGCGCCGCGCCACCCGGCCTGCCTCGCCTCGGGCACCGAGCGGTTCAGCCCGGCCTCGTCTTCGCCGCCGATGTGCGCGATATCGCGATGACCGAGCGTGATGAGATGTTCGACGGCCAGCTTCGCCGCGCCGAGATCGTCGATGCCGATGTGACGCAGCCCGCGCACCGGACCGCCGACGACGATGGCCGGGTGTCCGATCGAGATGAGCTGCCTGCGTTCCTCTGCGCTGAAGTCGAGGCAGAGTGCGACGAGGGCGTCGGTGCGTTTTCGCAGGATCGAACGATGGAACACCCTCGAGCGATCCTCGCCGCGTCCGCCGAGATTGAACAGGATCAGGTCGTAGCTCGCCGCGCGAAGCTCGTGGTCGACGCCTTCCAGCACCGCAGTATAGAACCACCTGCTCACCGACGGCACGACGGCGCCCATGGCGAGTGTGCGACCGGATGCCAGTCCAGACGCGCTCGACGACGCAACGTATCCGAGGTCGTCGGCTGCCCGGCGAACGGCCTCGCGGGTCGCGTCCGCCACGTTCGGCAAGCCGCGCAAGGCGCGCGAAACGGTTGCAGTCGAGACTCCGGTCGCCCTGGCGACGTCGTCGATGCTCGTCATGGCGTCGTTACGGGGACGAGCGGTGTCCGGCAGCCTGCTCCGCTGATCGTGTCGCTGTCATGCGGTCGGTGATGCGGCGCCGCACCACCAGGAGGCCCGCGAACGCGATCACGAACGCAAGCAGCGTGAGCGCCCAGCCGAGGGCATCCGCTCCCGTGATCTCGCTGACCACGGTGATCACGAAGAAGCCGACGCCGAAGAAGCCGACGGCCCCGAGCATCACGTCGACCCCCTCGCGCGGATCACGCGCTTGGTTGTTCGGGAGCACCCTGATGCGCTTCATCGGATCACCCCTTCACACCGCCGGCGGTGAGTCCCGCGACGATGCGGCGCTGGAAGATCAGCACCAGGATGACCAGTGGCACAGTGACGATCACGCCGGCGGCCATCACCGCTGTGTACGGCTCCTGGTGCGGCTGGCTTCCCGTGAAACCGGCGATCGCGACGGTGACGGTTTGCGTGGCATCCGTCGTCAGTTGGCTGGCGATGAGGTACTCGTTCCAACTGGCGATGAAGGCCAGGATCGCCGTCGTGAAGACCGCGGGAGCTGCCAGTGGGAGGATGATCTTGCGGAACGCCTGCGCCTGGGTGCAGCCGTCGATGCGTGCAGCTTCTTCGAGATCCCACGGCATCTCGCGGAAGAACGACACCAAGGTGTAGACGGTGAGCGGCAGCGCGAACGAGATGTCGGGCAGGATCAGCGCCTGGTACGTGCCGATCCAGCCCCAGCTCGTGAACAGCTGGAACAGCGGCGTGAGCAACGCGACTCCCGGGAACATCGAGGCGCCGAGGATGACGCCCATCACGATGCCCTTCATCCTGAAGTCAAGGCGTGCGAGCGCGTACGCGGCGAAGATGCCGAACAGCAGACAGACGATCGTGGTCACGCCGCCGATGATGAGGCTGTTCAGCAGAGCGAGACCGAGGTGGTTGCCGAGGTTGGTGGACAGCGCGGTCACGTAGTTGTCGAACGTGAAGTGGGTGAACCACGGCGTCGTGTCGAACGTGTAGCCGACGTCGCGGAACGACGTGACGATCATCCAGTAGAACGGCAGGAGGCACCAGAGCGAGATGACGACCGCACTGACGATCGTGCGGGTGCTCTGGCTGCGCCGCTTGCGCCGCCCCACCTTGTGCGCGGTCGTCGTTCGCTCGCCCCGGAGTGCGCTGGTCTCGGCCGCCGTCGTGGCCGGCCCTGCTATCGCGCTCATAGCGTGCCCTTCTGCTGGGACTCCTGTGTTCGTACGACGTTCGCGCCGAGGAACCGCACGAAGATGAACGCGACGAGGAAGATGATGAGGAACGTGATCGTCGACAACGCCGACGCGCTGTTCGGCCCCTGTCTGATCTGATCGACGACGAGGATCGACAGCGTGGTCGTCGCGTTGCCGCTACCGCCGCCGCCGCTCGTGAGGATGGCCGGCAGGTCGTAGATGCGCAGGGCATCCAGAACGCGGAAGAGCACGGCGACCATCAGGGCCGGCTTCACCAGAGGAAGGGTGACGCGCCAGAACCGCTGAACGGTGGTCGCGCCGTCCATCTTGGCCGCCTCGTTCACCTCGTCGGGGATGAGTTGAAGACCGGCCAAGATGAGCAGTGCCATGAACGGCGTGGTCTTCCAGGTGTCTGCGATGATGATCGCCCATCGTGACGACCACTCGCCGCTGACCCACAGCACGTTGACGTGCAGGAGCGCGTTGGCGATGCCTGTCGTCGCGAAGATGAAGTACCAGAGCTTCGCGGTGACCGCCGTGGGAATGGCCCACGGCACCAGGATGGCCGCGCGAACGATTCCGCGACCCTTGAAGGCGCGGTTCATGATGATGGCCATCCAGAAACCGAAGACGGTCTCCAGTACGACTGTCACCGCCGTGAAGAGGAACGTGACGCCGACGGCGTTCCAGAACTGGGCGCCGAGACTTCCAGGCGGGCAGGCGACGGTGCCGCTTGCGGAGGTGCACTGCTGAAGCAGCCAGTGTGCGTAGTTCTGAAAACCTGCGAACCCGCCCTGCACGAACATCCCTGTCGCGGGGTCGAGGCCGGCATCCTTCTGGAACGACATGACCACGGCGCTGACGATCGGGTATCCGATCACCACCGCCAACAGCGCCATCGTCGGCAGGATCAGCCAGAGCGCGGTGCGCACCTGTCCGTGCTGCCGCTTCTTCAGGCTCGCGCGCGGCGCGGGCCTCTTGCTACTCAGGGGTGTCGCCGTCTCCGTTGACATGCACGCCTCCAGTGATTTCGAGCTATCGACCGTCGCTCACGCGTGGCGCATGTCGCCGGTCGCCAAAGGTAGGGGAGCCAGGCGGTGCCGAGCGGATGCCCGGCACCGCCTGACAGAAGCGGTCAGCTTCCCGTGTCTGCCGCGCTGATGGCGGCGGACATGTCCTTCAGTGCTTGATCGACGGTCTTGTCACCCTTGAGAGCGGCGTAGGAGTTGTCCTGGATCGCCTTGGTGACCGCCGGGTAGAACGGGCTGACGGGGCGAGGCACTGCACTCTCGATCGACTTCTTCAGCGTCGGCAGGAAGCCGAACTGCTTCACGAGGTCGGGTTCGGTGTACAGCGAACCGATCACCGGGGCCAGCGAGCCCTGCGTCAGGAAGAACTTCTGCGTCTCCTTGCTCTGCAGGAACTCGACGAAGTCGTGTGCCGTCTGCTTGTGCTTCGAGTACACGCTGATCGCCGCGTTGTGGCCGCCCAGGCTGGACGCGCCAGGCTGTCCGTCGCCGTTGCCAGGCAGCGGTGCGATAGCGAATTTGTCCTTGACCACGCTGGATCCGTCGGTCTTCGCCAGGTTGTACACGTATGCCCAGTTGCGCAGGAACATCAGCTTGCCTGCCTCGAAGGCCTGCCTGCCCTGCTCCTCCTGATAGGTGATGGCGTCGGCCGGGATGTTGCCGTCCTTGAAGCCGTCGACCAGGCGCTGCAGGCCCACCTTCGACTCGGCCGAATTGACCGTCGGCGTCTTGCCGTTCTTGGCCACGATCGTGCCGCCCGCAGTGTTGATCGCCTCAGCCGTATTCACGGTGAGACCCTCGTACTGCGCGAACTGGCCCGCGTAGCATCCGATTCCGGCCTGCTTGGCGATGGTGCAGTCCTTCATCATGTCGTCCCACGATGTCGGCGCTGTCTTGACCAGATCGGTGCGGTAGTACAGCAGGCCGCCGTCACTGGTCTGCGGCGCCGCGTACTGCGTGCCGTTGTAGTTGCCGGTGGCGATCGTCGGCTTCAGAAGATCGGAGTTCTTCACCGCCATCGAACCCGTGAGCGGCTGCAGCCATCCCTTTGCGGCGAATTCCGCAGTCCACACGACGTCGACGTCGACGACGTCGTAGTGCACGTTCTTCGCCTGGAAGTTCTGAACGAGGTCATCGTGCTGCTGGTCGGCCTGGTCGGACTGCTCCTTGAACGTGACCTTCTCGTCCGGGTGCGCCTTGTTCCACTTCGCGATCAACGGACGGACGACATTGCTGTTGTCCTTGCCCTGCACGTAGGTGATCGGGCCCTTTCCGTCGAGGTTCTGCGACTGGGGGTCCGAGCTGTTGCCGCCGCTTCCGGAACAGCCGGCCAAGACCATTCCCAGAACGGCGACGCCTGCCAGAGCGCTGAGGCGCATGGCGGATGTGCGTGCTCTTCTCATATCCACTCCTCTTCGAGCGTGATGCTTCGTGTGCTGTGCATGGCCGCCGCGGTCATGGTGAGGGCGGCGGTGTGAAAGGGGATGAGGCAGTGGGCTCTTCGTGGACTCCGATGCGCCCGGGTGCTTCGTGACCGCCAGCCATCCCCTATGACAACGATAGGCGGGGGCAGTGCAAAATGTAAGCGCTTGCGTCAAACGCTTACAGGGTGTATTGCCCGTCATTCAGAAGACCGGGCGCACGAATACATCGAATCTTCCCGTTGGACGCGATAATGCGTTCGGCATCAGGCTTGACCCATGGACTACACACACCTCGGCCGTACCGGACTGGTCGTCTCCCGAATCGTTCTCGGCACGATGAACTTCGGCCCCCGCACCTCCGAGCCCGACGCGCACGACATCATGGATGCCGCACAGGCGAGCGGCATCAACTTCTTCGACACGGCGAATGGCTACGGCGGCCCCGACCACCACGGCCACACCGAAGAGATCATCGGCAACTGGTTCGCGAAGGGCGGTTCGCGTCGCGAGAAGACCGTGCTCGCGACCAAGCTGTACGGCGACATGGGAGAGACCTGGCCGAACAGCGGCAAGCTTTCGGCTCTCAACATCCGCAATTCGATCGACGCGAGCCTGCGGCGCCTGCAGACCGACCATGTCGAGCTCATCCAGTTCCACCACGTCGACCGGGAGACCCCCTGGGACGAGATCTGGCAGGCGATCGAGATCGCCGTTCAGCAGGGCAAGGTCATCTACGCCGGGAGCAGCAACTTCGCCGGCTGGCACATCGCTCAGGCGCAGGAGGCGGCGAAGTCGCGCCACTTCCTCGGTTTGGTGAGCGAGCAGTCGCTCTACAACCTGATCGGTCGCGACATCGAGCGCGAGGTCATTCCTGCCGCGCAGCAGTATGGCCTCGGCATCATTCCGTGGTCGCCGCTGCAGGGCGGCCTGCTCGGTGGCGTGATCAAGGGTCAGTCCGACACCGCACGCCGCAACGAGGGCCGCTCCGCGGAGTCGATCGAGGCGCACCGGCCGCAGCTGGAGGCATACGAGGCGCTGGCCGACGAACTCGGCGCGACGCCCGCGCAGCTGGGACTGGCTTGGTTGCTGCACCAGCCGGCGGTGACCGGACCGATCACAGGACCGCGCACGGCCGACCAGCTGGACGGCATCCTCGGCGCGCTGGACGTGAAGCTCGACACGCAGGTGCTCGCCCGCCTCGACGAGCTGTTCCCCGGTCACAAGACCGCGCCGGAGGACTACGCCTGGTAGGCGACTCGCGCACAATTCAGGCTGTGCCGCACCGCGACGACCGGTAACGGGCCGTAACCGGGGGTTCAGCCTGAATTGTGGCGGTGGCGGTGGCGGTGGGTCAGGCCGCCAGGGCGGTGGCGTCGAGCTGGGTGAGGAACGACCGAGCGGCCGGGCTCACCACGCCGGCTGTGGCGATGCCCACCGACCATTCGAGGCCGGGTGCGTTGAGAGCCACGGAGGCAAGTGCCTTGGGTCGCTTCGCGGCGAAGTGCTCGGGAACCACGGCGATGCCAAGGCCGTGTTCGACGAGGTCGAGCAGCGACGGCACGTCGTTCGTTTCGAGCTCGACGCGCTGCGAGACACCGATGCCGGCGAGTGCCCTTGCGACGAGCACCTGAGCACCCCACTCACTCTGAAATCCGACCACCGTCTCATCGGCGATGTCGGTGAGCGAGAGCGAACGCCTGGCGGCGAACGGATGCGACGGGCTGCAGAGAACCGTGAACGGTTCGCTCGAGACGCGGCGCACCGTGACGCCGAGCGGAGTCAGCCCGCACTCGGCGATCAGGGCGACGTCGATGCGGCCCGCGGCGACATCCTCGAGCAGGCGTGCCGAGCCGGCGAAGCCCAGCCGCACCCCGACGCCGGGATGCCTCGTGCGGAACGTCGCGAGCTCCGCCGGCAGATGACACACGCCGAGACACTGCTCGGAACCGACGCTGAGCGTGCCGGAGAGCACGCCCTTCACCGCTGTGACGGCGTCGCGCGCCGCTGCCGCGCTCGCAACAGTGCGCACGGACTCCGTGAACAGCGCCTGCCCGGCCTGCGTCAGTTCGACTCGTCGCGTGCTGCGCAGGAACAGTTCTGTGCCCAGTTCGCTCTCCAGCGCGCGGATCGACGCAGACAGCCCCGATTGCGAGATGTTCAGCGTGCTCGCTGCCTTGGTGAAGTGCCGCGCTTCGGCGACGGCGATGAAGTGTTCGAGTTGGCGCAGTTCCACGTCTCGAATTTATCGCTCGGGCCTCGGCGGCGTCTGTGGCATCACTCTCCGACGATGCGCAGGCCCCTTGCGCCGAACGCCCTGCGATCGGATCGGATCGAGGCGAGAAGGCGCTCGAGGTTGGCCTGGGAGTGGTGCGCGATCGCCGTTGCGGCGGCATCCTGATCGCGGCGCACGATCGCGTCGGCGATCGCCGAGTGCTCACGCCACGCCTGGATGCGGCCCTCCTCGGTGCGCATCTCGAGCCAGCGGGCGCGCGCCATTCGTGTCACGGCGTCGTGCACGGCCTGCTCGATGAAGCGGTTGCCGCTGAGCGCGGCGAGTCCGCCGTGGAAGTCCGACCCGCGGCGCATGCCCTCGCGCTCGTCGCCTGGAGAGTCGTCGGGGTGCCGCTTCGTGGCATCCGCGAACGCCGCGATGTCGTCGTCGGATGCTCGAACGCATGCCAGTCTCGCTGCAGCGGCCTCGACGGCCTCTCGGTATTCGGCGAGAGCGGCGACCTCGTCGAGGTCGATCGGCGTCGTCTGCCAGTTGCGTCCGTCGCGGTCGACGAGGCCCTCGGACTGCAGCCGCATCAGCGCGGCGCGCACCGGAGTGCGCGATGCTCCGAAGTCACCCTCCAGGCCGCGCTCGCTGAGGCGCGCACCCGGCACGATGTCGAGCGAAAGGATGGCCTGGCGCACCTGCTCGTACACGAGCTCGGTCTGTGATCGTTCCGGCATGGATGCTCGTTCCCGCTTTCGTCCGTTCGATCAAGTATGACGAGTGCTCGTCCCGTTCTCACGAGATCGTGTCCCGTTCTCCCGCCAGGCCGCGCCCGGTCTCCATGAGACCGTCTCGCCGCTGGCATGCGTTTCGCCGAGATGGGGGTGGGTCGGGCGGACGAAGGGAATGGGACGCTCGGCGGGATGAACGGTGGGACTGTGCAGATGGGATTTGCGTCCCCAATTGGTATACCAGTACGGTATGCCGTACCGAGCATGAGCCACGGCCGACCGGCCCCGAACGGCAAGGAGAAGGCCTCATGGCGACGAGACGGCCAGCACACCCCGGAACGGAGCCCAGTGTGGGATCGGTGCGGCCGTGGCTCATGCTCGCAACCGCCGTGCTGGCGCAGGCGGCCGGAACCGTCTTCCAGTCAGCGCCGGCGTTCTTGATCCCGCTGCTGCACACGCAGCGGGGGATTCCGCTGGAGCAGGCCGGACTGCTGGCGTCCGCGCCGACGCTCGGCCTCGTGATCACGCTCGTCGCGTGGGGCGCGCTGACCGACCGGGTGGGCGAGCGGTGGGTGATCGCGGCCGGCATGGGGCTCACGGCGGTGGCGGCGGTCGGTGCGGTCACGGCATCCGGATACGTCGGGCTCGGCGGATTCCTGCTGCTGGGCGGCGCGGCATCCGCAAGCACGAACGTGGCGAGCGGTCGCGTCGTCGTCGGCTGGTTCCGCAAGGAGCGGCGAGGGCTTGCCATGGGCATCCGGCAGATGTGCCAGCCGCTCGGTGTCGCCGTCGCGGCTGTCGCGATACCGCCGTTGGCGAGGTCGGGTGGCATCGGCGCCGCGATGATGCTGCCCCTCGTGCTGACGGCGGTGTTCGCCGTACTGAGCGCGGTGGTGATCGTCGACCCGCCGCGTCCGAAGCGAGCGGATGCCGCGGGCGGGGCGTCCAAACCCGCCAACCCGTACCGGGGGAGCTCGACGCTGGTGCGCATCCATGCGGCATCCGCCCTGCTCGTGGTGCCGCAGTTCACGGTGTCGATCTTCGGACTGGTGTGGCTGACGGTGGACCGTGGCATGAACGAGACGGCTGCCGGCATTGTGATCGGGGTCGCGCAGTTCATCGGCGCCTTGGGCCGCGTCGCGGTGGGTGTGCTGTCGGACCGGGTCGGCAGCAGGCTGCGACCTCTGCGCTGGGTGGCATGGCTGGCGGCGGTCGTGATGGTCACGCTGGCTTTCGGTGACCTCGTTCCCGCGTGGGTCGGCGCCGCGCTGCTGATCGTCGCAGCCGCCGTGACGGTCGCCGATAACGGGTTGGCCTATACGGCGGTGGCCGAATTGGCCGGTCCGTTCTGGTCGGGGCGGGCGCTCGGAACGCAGAACACCGGTCAGTTCCTAGCCGCGTCGATCGTCGGCCCGGCTGTTGGCGGCCTGATCACACTGGTCGGATTTCCCCTCGCGTTCGCGATGGTCGCCCTCGCGCCGGTCGCCGCGGTTCCGCTGGTGCCGCGCGATCTCCGTGATGTGAATGCGCCGCGCCCGGTGCGTGATCTCCACGCGTCCGCGGAGGATTCAGCGCCGTCGAAAGCCACCCTCGGTCGTTCCCAGGCGTGAAAGCGGCCGAAAGTGGCTTGCGTGCGTCACCCGTCAGAGGCCCAGATCGACGAGGCCGCGACGGATCCCAGAGTGATCTGCTGAGCGTCGTCGATCGAGACCACGACGTCACCGGCGAACGGGCGGGTCTCGATCACGGTGACCCTGGCATCCAGCCGGATGTCTCGCTCGGCGAGGTAGCGCAGCACGGCTGGGTCGGCATCCGAGATGCGAACGACCGTGAGGGGCACGCCTTGTGCGGCATCCGTCAGCCGCAAGGCGTTCGGGGTGCGCGGGTCGCCGCCGGCGGTGGGGATGGGATCACCGTGCGGGTCGCGCACGGGATGCCCGAGGGCGTCGTCGATGCGGTCGACGAGCGTGTCGGAGACGGCGTGCTCGAGCACCTCGGCCTCGTCGTGCACCTCATCCCACGGGTAACCCAGCGTCTCGACGAGGAACGTCTCGATCAGCCTGTGCCTGCGCACCATCGCGACGGCATGAGTGCGGCCGGCGGCCGTGAGCTCGACGGCGCCGTACGGCTCGTGCACGACGAGTCCCTGCTCGGTGAGGCGGCGGATGCCGTCGGAGACCGTCGCTGCCCGCACTCCGATACGCGCGGCGAGTGCCGTCACGGTGACGGCGCCGTCTTCCCACTCGGTCGCAGCCCAGATGACCTTGAGGTAGTCCTGTGCCGCGTTCGTGAGCGACGAGACGGACATGCGGTTCAGTCTAGAAGTGCGCCGTGGCTGCGGGTGGCCCGCTCAGGTCATCGTGACATAGGGTGGTGCACGTGTTCCTGAGCTGTTGTCGTCACTGAGGCCTCGCCGCCCGTGTGGGTGAGCGCGCCGCCTTCCGTCGACGATCACCTTCGAACACGTCAGGAAAACCATGAAGTTCGCCGCCTCCATCACCGACCTCATCGGTAACACACCCCTCGTCAGACTGAATCGCGTGACCGAGGGCATCGGTGCAACGGTGTTCGTGAAGGTCGAGTATCTGAACCCCGGCGGGTCGAGCAAGGACCGCATTGCCGAGCGGATCATCGACGCGGCGGAGCGCGACGGACTGCTGAAGCCCGGCGGCACGATCGTCGAGCCGACCAGCGGCAATACGGGCGTCGGCCTCGCGCTCGTCGCCCAGCAGCGTGGATACCGCTGCGTCTTCGTGCTGCCTGACAAGGTGGGAGAGGACAAGCGCAACGTGCTCACGGCGTACGGCGCCGAGATTCACGTGACGCCGACATCCGTCGCTCCGGACGACCCTGACTCGTACTACAGCGTCTCGGATCGCCTCGCGCGCGAGATTCCCGGCGCGTTCAAACCGAACCAATACGCCAACCCGAACGGTCCCCTCAGTCACTACGAGACCACCGGTCCCGAGATCTGGCGTGACACCGACGGCCGGGTGACGCATTTCGTCGCCGGCGTCGGAACCGGCGGGACCATCACGGGAACCGGCCGGTTCCTCAAGGAGGTCTCCGACGGCCGGGTGCGGGTGATCGGTGCGGACCCCGAGGGTTCGGTGTACTCGGGAGGAACCGGCAGGCCCTATCTGGTCGAGGGGGTCGGCGAGGACTTCTGGCCGTCGGCGTACGACCCGTCGGTCCCCGATGAAATCATCGCCGTCTCGGACGCCGACTCCTTCGCCATGACCCGCAGGCTCGCTCGCGAAGAGGGCCTGCTCGTCGGCGGGTCGAGCGGCATGGCCGTGGTCGCCGCGCTGCGCGCTGCTCGCGGCCTCGGAGACGACGACATCGTGGTCGTGCTGTTGCCGGATGGCGGACGCGGCTACCTCGGCAAGATCTTCAATGACTCGTGGATGCGCTCGTACGGCTTCAGCGACGTCTCGGGCGAGGCGACGGTGCGCGAGGTGATCGCGACGAAGTCCGGCCAGCTTCCCGATCTGGTGCACGTGCATCCGACCGACACGGTGCACGATGCGATCGCGATCATGAACGAGTTCGGCGTGAGCCAGCTGCCCGTGCTGAGTGCGGAGCCGCCCGTTGTGATCGGCGAGGTCGTCGGATCGCTCGACGAGCGAGCACTGCTCGACTCGGTGTTCGCCGGACGCGTCGCGATGGCAGACAGCGTGCGCTCTGTGACGGGGGAGCCGCTGCCACTCATCGGTGTGAACGAGACGGTCGGTGCAGCGCGCGGGGCGCTCAGCGACGCGGGTGCCCTGCTGGTCACCGACGGGGGCAAGCCTGTCTCTGTGATCACCCGCGCCGACCTGCTCGAGTTCCTCAGCCGATGATGCATCGGCTCTGACCGCTAGACACACTTCAGTTTCCGAACTCCGATGACAGGAGAACCATGACCGACGCACCCGACGCCGACGCCGCGAACGACGGGTTCGCCACCCTGGCCATTCATGCCGGGCAGGAATTCGACCCGACGACGGGAGCGATCATCCCGCCGATCTACCAGTCGTCGACGTTCGTTCAGGACGGCATCGGCGGGCTGCGCGGCGGCTACGAGTACGGCAGGTCGGCCAACCCGACAAGGTCGTCGCTCGAGACGCTGTTGGCGGCGCTCGAGGGCGGCGACACCGGCCTGGCGTTCGCGTCGGGGCTTGCAGCAGAGGATGCCCTGCTTCGCAGCGCGTTGCGCCCCGGTGATCACGTGGTGATGGGGAACGATGTGTACGGCGGCACCCACAGGCTGATTAACCGCATCCATGGCGAGTGGGGCATCAAGCACACTGCCGTGGATCTCACCGACCTCGACGCCGTGCGCGACGCGCTCGGCACCGACGGCACGAAGCTGCTCTGGATCGAGACCCCGAGCAACCCGCTCATGAAGATCAGCGACATCGCTGCTCTCGCCGAGCTCGGCCACGCGGTCGGTGCCGTGGTCGTCGTCGACAACACGTTCGCGTCGCCCGCGTTGCAGCGCCCGCTGTCGCTCGGCGCCGACGTGATCGTGCACTCCACGACGAAATACCTCGGCGGGCACTCCGACGTGATCGGTGGCGCCCTCGTGCTGCGAGACGGTGAGCTGGCGCAGAAGGTGAGGTTCCAGCAGTTCGCTGCCGGCGCGATCGCTGCTCCGATGGAGGCGTGGCTGACCGTGCGCGGCATCAAGACGCTCGACGTGCGGCTGCAGCGCCACTCCGAGAACGCACAGGCGATCGCGGAGTATCTGTCGGAGCATCCCGCGATCGAGCGTGTCTACTACCCCGGCCTGTCTGATCACCCCGGCCACGAACTGGCCGCCCGGCAGATGTCGCGGTTCGGCGGCATGCTCTCGGTCGCCGTGCGCGCAGGAGCGGATGCCGCGCGCCGCTTCGCCGAGTCCACCCGCGTCTTCCAGCTGGCCGAATCGCTCGGCGGTGTCGAGTCGCTGATCGGCTATCCGAGCGAGATGACGCATGCCTCCGTGCGCGGCACGGAGCTGGAGGTGCCGGCGAACATCGTGCGGCTCTCTGTTGGCATCGAGGACGTGCACGACCTCATCGCCGATGTGGGGCAGGCTCTGGAGCGCTGACCGCGCGGGGCGCGGTTCGTCATCCGCAGCGGATGGGCCCCCCGACCTGCCTGCCGTGCCACCTCGGCCGGGCGATCAGCACTGGGCCGCATGCGCCGCACGCGCTGCACCGCACGCGCTGCACCCCCAGGCAGAAGTTGTGGTCCCAACGTGTCGCGTTGTCGGTACGAAGCGACAACGCGGGCCGGGGAGTCTTGCTGTCGAGTCGAATTGCTGGCTGTTCTTATCGTTTCGGGGACGGCTTGGGACATAACAGGCCAACAAGTTCCGGCGGGTGGGTCTAGCGGGGAAGCGTCGTGGGCTCATCGCGGCCGGCCTCGAACTCGCGGTCGACAGCATCGGTGAGCGCGATCCAGTACCTCGCAATGAGCTCGAGCTCTGCCGAGTCGAACTGCTCGTCGACACGCTTCATGGCCCTGGCGTAGGCGTCGAAGCGCTCGCTCACCGGAGCGGTGGCTCTCTCGTCGATCGTGACGACGACCCGCCGTTGGTCGGCCGCGTCGCTGTTGCGGGCGAGGTAGCC
>DASZMW010000195.1:0-1574 GCA_035551735.1 Humibacter sp.
CTACAGCGAGCTGGACCAGCACCGCGAGCGCCATTCGCAGGACATCTTCCCGGCATCCGCACAGCCGTTCGTGGACGCGAACGTGCTGCAGGCCCTTCGCGCGGGAGACCCACAGCAGCTGGCGGAGACGCTCTACAACGACCTGCAGGCACCGGCGCTGCACCTCGAGCCGTCGCTCGCATCCATCCTCGAACTCGGCGAAGAGAACGGTGCACTCGCCGGCATCATCTCTGGCTCCGGCCCGACGATTGCATTCCTGACCGCGGACCTCGACAACGCCCTCGAGCTGCAAATCGCGCTCAGTGCCGCGCGCCTCAACGTGGTGAGGGTCACCGGCCCCGTGCACGGCGCCCGCCTCGTCAACCAGTAGCTCCCGCGCCCCCACTCCCGTTGTGCAGGCATTCGGTCTGTGGCGAGCCTCTGTTGCTGGCATTGAGGACCTCGCGACGCCGAATGCCTGCACAACGGGAGTAGCGCCTGCCCGCAGCCCGTAAACTCGGTCACTTATGGCACATCTGCTCGGAGCCGAATCCCTCCACCTCGAATATCCGACGCGCGTCGTCTTCGACAGCGTCACCATCGGACTCGACGAGGGCCAGCGGATCGGCGTGGTCGGCCGAAACGGCGACGGCAAGTCGACACTGCTGCGCCTGCTCGCGGGCCGACTCCAGCCGGACGGCGGCCGGGTCACCCGACGCAACGGCATCACGCTCGGGATGCTGGACCAGGCAGATGAGCTCCCCGACGACGAGGTCGTCTCCCATCTGATCGTCGGCGATCGCGACGAGCACGAATGGGCGGGCGACCCCAGGGTGCGTGATGTCATCGAGGGCCTCACCGGTGGCATCCCGTGGGGCGCACGAATCGGCGAACTCAGCGGCGGTCAACGTCGCCGCGTCGCGCTCGCGGCAGTCCTGGTCGGCGACTGGGACATCATCTTCCTCGACGAGCCCACCAACCACCTCGACGTCGAGGGCATCGCCTGGCTGGCCGCGCACTTGAAGCGACGCTGGTCCGCGAACGCGGGCGGCCTCATCGTCGTCACCCACGATCGGTGGTTCCTCGACGAGATCTGCACGGACACATGGGAGGTACACGACCGCATCATCGAGCCGTTCGAGGGCGGCTACGCCGCGTACATCCTGCAGCGGGTCGAACGGGACCGGATGGCGTCGGTCACCGAGGCGAAGCGTCAGAACCTGATGAAGAAGGAACTGGCGTGGCTGCGCCGGGGCGCTCCGGCACGAACGGCGAAGCCGAAGTTCCGAATGGACGCCGCCTACGAACTCATCGAGAACGAGCCCCCGCCTCGCGACACGGTCACGCTCGCGTCGATGGCGATGCAGCGACTCGGTAAGGATGTCGTCGACATCGTCGACGTGAGTGTCTCGTATCCGGATCCTTCCGCAAGCTCGGGGACCAAACAGGTGCTCAACGACATCACCTGGCTGATCGCACCGGGCGAGCGCACCGGCATCCTCGGCGTCAACGGCGCCGGCAAGAGCACGCTGCTCGGGCTTGTGTCCGGCGAAGTGACTCCGACGACCGGCAAGGTGAAGCGCGGCAAGACGATC
>DASZMW010000196.1:0-5376 GCA_035551735.1 Humibacter sp.
CCTGGGGATCGTCGGCGTCACGGTCGAGGTGCCCGCGGCTGCGGTGCTGGCCGACCAGGTGGTTCCGCTCTGTGATTTCGTCAGCATCGGTACGAACGATCTGACCCAGTACACGCTGGCCGCGGACCGCATGCTCGGATCGGTCGCGCAGTATCAGGACCCGTGGCATCCGGCGGTGCTCCGGCTGATCAAGCTGATCGGGGATGCCGGCCACGCGTCACATACTCCGGTCGGCGTGTGCGGAGAGGCGGCATCCGACCCGCTGATGGCGATCGTGCTCGTCGGACTCGGCGCTGAAGACCTCTCGATGTCGCCCGGCGCGATCGGCGATGTGCGAGCAGCGCTCGCCGGCGTCACGCTGACGCAGGCTCGCGAACTCGCGGAGCGCACGCTGACCCAGACAAGCGCTGCCGCTGCCCGCGCCGTGGTCGCCGAAGCCCTTGCCTGAGCAGTACCGGCACCCGCGACCCTAGGCTGGACGAATGGACGCACGGACTCTCCCCATCGACCGGCAGTCGGCCGAACGGCTGGCGGTCGACGGACTGACGCTCGGGCTCGTCGACACCTCGGATCGCGAGGCGCTCGCCGCCTGGGACGAGGCCGACTATCGCGGATTCCACGACCGCCGGCCCGAGCAGGAGATGATCGACCAGCATCAGAGGCTGGCCGCATACCGCCGCACGACGGGCGTGTGGGATGCCTCCATTCCCGAGCCGGGCATCCCTGTCGCGACCGTCGCGAGCTGGGTCGACGAGCTGGCGGTGCCGGGAGGTGCGGTCGACGCGTGGGCGATCAGTTCCGTCACCGTCGCACCCACCCACCGTCGGCGTGGCATAGCCCGCGCGCTCCTCGAGTCCGAGCTGCGCACAGCGGCCGCGGCCGGCGTGCCGGTCGCGTCGCTCACGGTGTCAGAGGCGACGATCTATGGCCGCTTCGGGTTCGGACCGGCGACGCAGGTCGGCGACCTCACGATCGACACCAAGCGGGCGGGATGGAGCGGGCCGGTGGCACCCGGCCGCATCGGCTTCGTCGCACTGCAGACGCTCGTGGAGACGGCCCGCGACATCGCCGACCGAGCGCGCAGGGCGACCCCCGGCGACTTCGCGCTCGACGAGCACCTGTGGGGGAGTCTCGTCGGCACCATCGGCGACCACGACAAGCAGAGCGCTTCCCTGCGCGCAGTGCGCTACGACGACGAACGTGGCGAACCCCAGGGCTTCGTCGTCTACAAGCTCGTCGAGAACAAGAGCGACTTCACGAAGCACACGGTCGACGTGCGCTACCTCCGTGCGGCGACCGACGACGCGTACGCCGCGATCTGGCGGTTCCTCGTCGACCTCGATCTCGTCGCCAAGGTGCGGTACGACGTCGCATCGGCGGACGAGCCGGTGCTCTGGATGCTTCGCGACATCCGTGCGGCCTCCGTCACGCTGCACGACCACCACTGGCTGCGCATCCTCGACGTGAAGGCGGCGCTCGAAGCCCGCACGTACGGCGCCCCCGCTTCGCTGGCCATCCGCGTCAGAGACGACCTGGCCTTCGCGCGGGGAACGTTCCGGCTCGACGTGAGTGACGACGGCTCGGCGATCGTCACCGAGACGGATACTTCACCCGATCTGACGATGAACGTCACCGCGCTCTCCGCGCTCTACCTCGGCGGCGCGAAGGCGACGACGCTGGCGCGCGCCGGCCGGGTCGTCGAGCACCGGCCGCACGCACTGTCGCGCTTCGACGCGTCCTTCCGCGCAGACGTCACGCCGCACCTGAGCTTCTGGTACTGACGGCTCTTCGCCGTCGGGCCCATTTGCCGCGGTGCGGCGGGAGGGTGTGTCTTAGCGGTGCCCGCGCATGATCGCCTGCTTGACCTCGGCGATCGCCTGCGTGACCTGGATGCCGCGGGGGCAGGCATCCGTGCAGTTGAAGGTCGTGCGGCAGCGCCACACGCCTTCCTTGTCGTTGAGGATGTCGAGACGCACCTGCGCCTCGTCGTCGCGCGAATCGAAGATGAAGCGGTGCGCGTTCACGATCGCCGCAGGGCCGAAGTACTGGCCGTCCGTCCAGAACACCGGGCAGCTCGAGGTGCACGCCGCGCACAGGATGCACTTGGTCGTGTCGTCGAAGCGGGCGCGGTCGGCAACCGACTGGATGCGTTCCTTGCCCTCCGGCGGCGCCGAATTGGCCTGCAGGAACGGCTGCACCTCGCGGTACGACTCGAAGAACGGATCCATGTCGACGACGAGGTCCTTCTCCAGCGGAAGGCCCTTGATGGCCTCAACGTAGATGGGCTTCTGCACGTCGAGGTCTTTGATCAGCGTCTTGCACGCGAGACGGTTGCGGCCGTTGATGCGCATGGCATCCGATCCGCAGACGCCGTGGGCGCAGGAGCGGCGGAACGTGAGTGAACCGTCCTGCTCCCACTTGATCTTGTGCAGGGCATCCAAGATGCGGTCCGTCGGATACATCTCGACGTCGTAGTCCTGCCAGTGCGGCTCGGAGTCCACATCGGGGTCGAATCGACGAATGATCAGCGTCACGATGAACGACTCGATCGGTGCCGGAGCCTCGGGTGCAGGGGCGTCAGCGACGGCGGTGGACATCTAGTACTTCCTCTCCATCGGCTGGTACCGAGTGACCACGACGGGTTTCCAGTCGAGCTTGATGTGGTCAGCCGCGTTCGACGAGTGCGGGTCGCCGGTGAGGTAGGCCATGGTGTGCTTCATGTAGTTCTCGTCGTCGCGCTTCGGGAAGTCGTCGCGCATGTGGCCGCCGCGGCTCTCCTTGCGGTTGCGAGCGGAGAACACGACGACCTCGGCGAGATCGAGGAGGAAACCGAGTTCGACGGCCTCGAGCAGGTCGGTGTTGAACCGCTTGCCCTTGTCCTGCACCTGCACGTTGCGGTAACGCTCGCGCAAGCCGTGGATGGTTTCCGTGACAGCGGCGAGCGTCTCGTCGGTGCGGAACACCTGCGCGTTCATGTCCATCTGGTCCTGCAGCTCCTTGCGGATCGCCGCGATGCGCTCGGTGCCGGTGGAGTTGCGCAGGCCGTCGAGAAGGTCGCGAACGCCAGCAGCCGGGTTGTCGGGCAGGGGCACGAATTCCGCCGTCTTCACGTACTCGACCGCGTTGCGACCGCTGCGCTTGCCGAACACGTTGATGTCCAGAAGCGAGTTGGTGCCGAGACGGTTCGAGCCGTGCACGGACACGCAGGCGCACTCGCCGGCCGCGTACAGGCCCGGCACGACAGTCGTGTTGTCGATGAGCACTTCGGCGTTGTTGTTCGTCGGGATGCCGCCCATCGCGTAGTGCGCCGTCGGCATCACAGGGACGGGCTCGACGACCGGGTCGACACCGAGGTACGTTCGGGCGAACTCGGTGATGTCGGGCAGTTTGGTCTCGAGCACCTCAGCACCGAGGTGCGTGCAGTCCAGCAGCACGTAGTCCTTGTTCGGTCCGGCGCCGCGCCCCTCGAGCACCTCTTGCACCATGCTGCGCGCGACGATGTCGCGAGGTGCGAGGTCCTTGATCGTCGGCGCGTAGCGCTCCATGAAGCGCTCACCCGTGCCGTTGCGCAGGATCGCGCCCTCACCACGGGCGCCTTCGGTGAGCAGGATGCCCAGCCCGGCCAACCCGGTCGGGTGGAACTGGAAGAACTCCATGTCTTCCAGCGGAAGCTGCTTGCGCCAGACGATGCCGACCCCGTCGCCGGTGAGCGTGTGAGCATTCGACGTCGTCTTGTAGATCTTGCCGAACCCGCCGGTCGCGAAGATCACGGCCTTGCCCTGGAACACGTGCAACTCGCCGGTGGCCAGCTCGTACGCCACGACGCCTGACGGACGACGCTGCGTCGTGCCGTCCGCGTCCTCGACGTCGGTCATCAACAGGTCGAGCACGTAGTACTCGTTGAAGAAGTTGATGCCGAGCCTGACGCAGTTCTGGAACAGGGTCTGCAGGATCATGTGGCCGGTGCGGTCCGCCGCGTAGCAGGCGCGGCGCACGGCCGCCTTGCCGTGATCACGCGTGTGCCCGCCGAACCGGCGCTGGTCGATCTTGCCCTCCGGCGTGCGGTTGAACGGCAGCCCCATGTTCTCGAGGTCGATGACCGCGTCGATCGCTTCTTTCGCGAGGATCTCCGCGGCATCCTGATCGACCAGATAGTCACCGCCCTTGACGGTGTCGTAGGTGTGCCACTCCCAGTTGTCCTCCTCCACGTTCGACAGGGCAGCTGCCATGCCGCCCTGCGCCGCACCCGTGTGCGACCTCGTGGGGTACAGCTTGGAGATGACGGCCGTCTTCGCGTGCGGTCCGGCCTCGATGGCGGCGCGCATGCCGCCACCGCCGGCACCGACGATGACGATGTCGAACTGGTGATAGTGCACGCCGTCGATCACGGCTCCGTCTGCGATCTGTTCAGTCACGTGGGGGTTTCCGTAGCTTTCGGTTCGTTGTGCGCCGTCGGAGGTGCGGTGCCGTCGGGCTTACTTGGTGATGGTCGAGCAGAAGTCGGGCAGCAGGTTCGCCGGCGCGCCAGACGGGCACGGGTCGAAGAACGTCACCGTGTAGGTGCCCAACAGGATCAGGATGACCACAGCAGCCAGGATCAGCAGCTTCAGAGTGCGGTTGATCGTGCGGTTGTGCGCGTAGTCGTTGACGATCGTGCGCATGCCGTTGCCGCCGTGGATCAGCGCGAGCCACAGCATCAGGCCGTCCCAGATGCGCCAGAACGGGTCGGCCCACTTGCCGGCGACGAATCCGAAGTCGACGGCCTTGATGCCCTCGCCGAGCACGAGGTTGACGATCAGGTGGCCGAAGATGAGCACGACCAGCAGCACGCCGGAGGCGCGCATGTACAGCCATCCCCACTTCTCCCAGTTCACGCCCTTCGAGCGTGCAGGGCGCGACGGGGTGCGAGGTGCCTCGATCGTGGTCACGAAGCGCTCCCCTCGGTGAAGACGTTGTGCAACTGCACGGGGGCGAAGCCGAGCATCAGCACGACCCACAGCACGATGACTGTCCAGAACATGACCTTCTGGTACTTGGCGCCCTTGCTCCAGAAGTCGATCAGGATGATGCGGATGCCGTTCAGCGCATGGAATGCGATGGCCGCGACGAGCGCCGTCTCACCGAGACCCATGATCGGGTTCTTGTACGTGCCGATCACCGCGTTGTACGCCTGCGGGCTGATGCCGAGAACCACGGAGTCGAGAATGTGGACGAGCAGGAAGAAGAAGATCGCCACACCGGTGATGCGATGCAGCACCCACGACCACATGCCCTCACGACCCCGGTACAGCGTTCCCCCGGGCCGACTCTTGGTCGGCTCGAGAGTGTCTGCCGTTTCTGCTGGCACGGACAACCCTCCCTGGTCAAGTACGGTGC
>DASZMW010000197.1:0-3363 GCA_035551735.1 Humibacter sp.
CTGGCGCGCGCGAACCCAGGTAGCTGTCGACGACGGCAACGCCGAGGTCGTCGAGCTCCGGTGCGACGACTCGACCGCCGACCCTGCAGGCGAGACCGTCGACGAAGCGGGCGAGGCCGGGGTCGGAGCCGAGCCGGAAGATCGTGATCTGCGCGCCAAGCCGCTGCGAGACATCCAGCTCGTCCACGGTGTGCGCGATGGTCACGGGATGCGGCGGGTAGGCGAACCGCACGCTGCCGTCGGCCTCGAGGTGCGAGGTCGGCTCACCGTCTGTGACCACGAGCAGCACGGGCTGGGCGTCAGGATTCTTGCGGAAATAGCGGTTCGCCAGCAGCAGTGCATGGTGCAGGTTGGTCCCCTTGTCCCACATGGCGTCGAGACCGGTGAGCTCCTCGATGTCCATCACCTGCGCATGCCTGGAGAACCCGATCAGTTGCAGCCGATCGTCGCGGAACCGCGTGCGGATCAGTGTGTGCAGCGCAAGCGCCGTGCGCTTCATCGGCACCCAGCGCCCGTCCATCGCCATCGAGAACGACGTGTCGACCAGCAGTGCGACAGCGGCCTGCGTGCGCGACTCGGTCTCGCTGACTTCGATGTCATCGAGCTCGATCGCCCTTCCGCTTCCGCCCGAGGCGCGCCGCAACACGCCGTTCAGGATGCTGCGCGGGATGTCCCACGGCTCCGTGCTGCCGAACTCCCACGACTTCGTCGCACCGGATGCCTCCCCCGCCGCCCCGGCGAGCCGCACGTCCCGCTCCCCCGCGCGCTGCGACATCCGCGTTGCGATGTCTTTCAGAAGGGTCTGCCCCAGTTGCCGCATCGCCTTTGGGGTGAGCTGAAGATTGCCCTGCGAGTCGCGACGGAACGTGTTGTTCTCGCGCAGCGCCTTCTCGAGGTCGCGCAGTGTGCGGGCATCCACCGCGGCGTCGTCGCCAAGCTGGTTCGCGAGCTTGTCGATGTCGATGTCGTCCATCCGCGCTCCGTCGTAGGCCTGCGACAGCTGGTCTGCGAGTTCGTCGAGGTCTGCGAGGTCGGCCATCACCTGCGCGCCCTCCGCGAGCCCGAGCGGACCGTCGCCCTCGAAGCGTTCGGAGCCGGACCAGTCCTCGCCTGGACGTAGCGCCTGCAGGTTGCCGTCGAGTTCGGCCAGCGACTGCATGAGCTGCGGTGACCCGAACGCCTGGGCCGACAGGTTCATCAGCTCCTCACGCTGTTCGGCCGTCATGGAGTTGAGCATCCGTTGTGCCGCAGCCGACCTCGCGGCGAGCGCGTCGATCAACTCGTCGATGTTCTGCGGCTGCTCAGGAAAGTAGTCGCCGTGCTTCTGCATGAACTCGTCGAAGTCCTGCTGCGAATCCTCACCGCGACGGTGCTTGTCGAGCAGGTCGTTGAGGTCGGAGAGCATCTCGTTCACGGCCTGGCGGTCCGTCTCGGAGACGTTCTGCAGCGTCTGCTTCATGCCTTCGAAGCGTTGGCCGAGCAGTTCCTGCCCGAGCATGTCTTTGATCTTCTGGTAGTCGGCGCGAGCCCCCGACGAGCGCCAGTCGTAGTCGGCGAGGTCGTTCACGGCCGCCGACGTGGACTTCGGCAGGTTCTCCAGCCGCATCTCGGCGAACGAGCGGTCGGTGTCATCCATGTCGACGTCGCGGGCGAGCTGCTTGCGCTCCTCGAGCACGGCGTGGTCGAGGAGCTTCTGGATGTCTTGCAACGTGCCGCCGAGATTGTGCTTGCGAAGCAGGTCGCGGCGTCGTCCCTGCACCTGGCGTGCCAGGTCGTCGAGGCCGAGCTGGTCGCGACCGCCCCGGCGCAGGAACTCGTTCAGTGCGCGCTCCGGTGAGTAGCCGGCCATCACGTCCTCACCGATGGCGTCAAGTGCCTCGGCAAGGTCGATCGGTGGTTTCAGCGGATCGCCGCCCTGGTAACGGTGGAACCGACTGACCGGTCCGCGTGGATGCTCAGCCATAGATCGTCTCGTTGCCGTCGGTGTCCTTGCCGATCTTGCGCGCCAGGTACAGGCCCTCGAGCGCGAGCTCGATGGCGGCCGCTTTCGCACCGTCCGTTGTGGCGCCCAGCCGCTCGATGACCTCGTCGTAAAGCGGGGATTCGCCGAGCACCGGAAGTCCTTCGAGGAACTCGCGAGCCGTGACGTTCTCGCCCGTCGCCACCATGGCGCCGTCTTCGATGGCCGTCACGAGCACGCTGAAGTCGACACCGCGCAGGTGGTCGCGCACCGTGTCGGCGATCGCCGTGCGCAGCAGGTGCGTCAGCACCTCCGATTCGCGGCCCTGCTCCCCCGTCTCGAACTCGATCTTGCCGCCGAGAACCTCGACCGCGGTCTCGAGGTCGACGGTGCGAGCGACCGGATCGTCCGCGCCTCTCGAGGTGGCGCGGTGCAGAGCGGCCGCCGCGACCGTCTCGGCTCCCGCGATGGCGAAACGTGCGCTGACGCCGCTGCGCTGGTCGACCGAGCTCGACTCCCGCAGATTGCGGGTGAACCGGGCGAGGATTTCGATCAGGTGGTCTGGAACATCCGCCACGAGGTCCGCCTCCTGCCTGATGACCGCGATCTCCGCCTCGAGCTGCCGCGGGTAGTGAGTGCGGATCTCGGCGCCGAACCTGTCCTTCAGCGGCGTGATGATGCGGCCGCGGTTCGTGTAGTCCTCGGGGTTCGCGCTGGCGACGACGATCACGTCCAGTGGCAACCGCAGCACGTAACCGCGAATCTGGATGTCGCGTTCTTCCATCACGTTGAGCATCGACACCTGGATGCGTTCGGCGAGATCGGGCAGTTCGTTGATGGCCACGATGCCGCGGTGGCTGCGCGGGATGAGCCCGAAGTGGATCGTCTCGGGGTCCCCAAGCGAACGCCCCTCCGCCACCTTCATCGGGTCGACGTCGCCGATCAGGTCGGCGACCGACGTGTCGGGGGTCGCGAGCTTCTCCACGTAGCGCTCGCGGCGGTGACGCCACTCGATAGGGAGCGCGTCGCCGAGTTCGGCCGCCCTGCGCTGCGAGGCGTGCGTGATCGGCTCGTACGGATGCTCACCCAACTCCGACCCTGCGATCACCGGCGTCCACTCGTCGAGCAGTCCCCCGATCGTGCGCAGCACTCTTGTCTTGCCCTGGCCGCGCTCGCCCAGCAGCACGATGTCGTGGCCGGCGAGCAGCGCTCGCTCCAGCTGCGGGATGACCGTGCTCTCGAAGCCGTGCACGCCCGGCCAGGGATCCTCCCCCGCCCGCAACGCTGCGAGCAGGTTGTCCCGCACCTCGACTCGCACCGGCTTCTGCACGTGACCGGATGCCCGCAGCTCGCCGAGCGTGCCGATCTTCGGCGCGGCCCTGCCGTCGTCTGTGCTCGAGGGG
>DASZMW010000198.1:0-2541 GCA_035551735.1 Humibacter sp.
AGCATCTGCCTGCGACCGAAACGATCACCGAGAATGCCGATGATCACCCCGCCGATCGGACGAGCGAAGAACCCCACGGCGAACGTGGCCAGCGATGCCAGCAGGGCCAGCGTCGGGTCGCCCGACGGAAAGAACACCGCGGGTAGGACGAGTGCCGCCGCCGTTCCGTAGAGCGAGAAGTCGTACCACTCGAGGGCTGTTCCCACGGTGGACGCCAGGGTGGTGAGTTTGATCCAGTGTGTCCGCGCCATTGCCGAACCTTCCATGTCGGGTCCGAGTCATCCTAGACAGGCGTGACCCGAAGTACACTTTTTTGTACTTTTTTCACGTTAGTACTAACGTTACGGCCATGGCAACCACAACGACCGAGGTCGGTCGGGATCTGCGTTCCGCGATCCTCTCGAGCGACCCGCAGCTCTCGAAATTCAACCCGCTGCCGCGCATCCTGGCGCACGACGACTTCAACACGGGGCTGCACGGCTGGGTGGAACTCGGCGGCAACTATGACGGCCGCGGTGACTTCCACTCCCTCGATCGTCACTTCCGCGACTTCCGGCCGCCGCAGTTGTCGACGTGCGACTTCTTCGACGTCGGAACCCACGGAGCCATGTCCGGCACCTACGCGCTCAAGCTCGCGACGCGTCCGTACCCCGGGCACACCGCCACCGCCATCCGTCGTCTCACGATGAGCGGGCGGGGTCTGCTGCAGATCGAGGCCTACATCGCCTACAAGGCTGAGGCCACCGTCGGCGACGATGCCGACAACGCGTTCGGCGACATGGAATGGGACGGTAACAGGCATCCGTCGGAGGCACAGTTCGGCGCCTTCACCGTCGCGACCGACCTGTGCGGCGACGGGGGGCTGCGCTATCACACCGTTGCCCGCTACCAGAACGCCGACGAAGACGGCAACATGCTGCGACGGTGGCGGTATCCGATTGTTCCCGAGCCGACCCCGCGCGAACACTTCGAGGGCAAGGTCGACTACCCATACGCCACCGACTTCACGGCGCCGAAGCCGGATGACTGGCGCGACTTCGGCGACGAGCAGGAACTCTGCATGAACGAGGTGCCAACCAAGGTGAACTGGCACTACCTGCGCTGGGTGATCGACACCGAGAAGCGACAGAACGTCGAGCTGCAGCTGAACGACCGGATCATGGACTGGAGCTCCGTGCCGGTGCCTCCTTACGAGGAGCGCTACGGCTCGCTCGAGAACCTGCTCAACTTCTACTTCTCCGTTCGGACCCTCTCGGGGCAGCGCAACTTCCTCTACCTCGACTCCGTCGTGATCTCGGCAGATTGGTGAATGCAATGCGACAGACACAGACCGCCGTGCTGGAACGCGGCGCGGTGCTCGACACCGAGTTGGCGACCGAACCGTTCGAGGCTGCGTGGGCATCCGAGGCCAGATGGTTCGTGGAATTCCTCGAACCGGCTCCGGAGGGTTCCGTCGTGTTGCGCACCCAGATCTCGGCGGACGGCCTCAAGTGGGTCGACCACGAGAGCCCCACGATTCAGGCAGGCGCGAGCGGCATCGTGACGACATCCGTGCACGACTTCGGACATTGGCTCAGGCTGGTCGCGTCGATCGACGGCGCGACGGCCGCGCCCCTCGTGCGCGTCTACCTCGCACTCAAGGAATAGGTCGGCGGAGCGTCGGCGTCTGGCGCCTGAGCCGGAGTCGGGCGACGCGTTAGAGTGACGCTCTGACGGTTCAGGGAAAGGCTGTGGAGTGGCAAGTCGCAGCACACTCGCCGAGCTGGCCGACAACCTCGGCCTGTCGGTCAACACCGTGTCCCGTGCTCTCACGGGAAAGGATGGCGTGAGCGGCCGCACGAGGGACCTCGTGCGCGAGGAGGCCGCCCGGATCGGATACGTCACCCGGCGATCGTTCGATCCGACCGCGCGCACCTCGCGCGTGATCGCCCTCACGATCCCGTCACCGACCCACACGTTCAGCGCCGAGCTCCTCGCGGCGATCGAAACGGGCACCCGCGCCGCCGGCTACTCCCTCGACCTCTTCACCACCGAAGAGAGCGAGCTCGAGGAAGACGATATCGCGGGCACCATCGCCGAGGCCGACGTCGCAGGTGCGATCGTCATCCCCGTTCAGGGCGCTGATGCTCCGTGGACGCGGGTGCGCGCAGCGGGCGTACCACTCGTCGTCGTGAGTCGCGCACTCGACGACCTGGAGGCCGACTTCGTCGGCGTCGACAGCGAGGCGGGCGAATACGCGGCCGTGCGGCACCTGCTGAATCAGGGATGCCGCTCGCTGGTCTTCCTCGAGGAGGACCTGCAGATCAGCACCATCGAGGAGCGCCGACGCGGATTCGACGCCGCCCTCGCCGAGCATCCCGGCGCCAGCGGCCAGCGCGTGCTCGTTCCGACCAGGCGCTTCGAATCCGGCCGCACGAACTGGCGCGCCCAAGAGGCCTACCGAGCCTTCCTCGACGTGCTCGATCGCGGCGTGGAGCCCGACGGTGTGACCACGGGCGACGACGACTTCGCCCTGGGCGTCATGCGGGCGCTCGCCGATCG
>DASZMW010000199.1:0-15424 GCA_035551735.1 Humibacter sp.
CGCGGGGGAGAGGACCCAACCTCGCCTCCGCGTTCTCGTCCGTGGGATCATCGCAGCGAATCGCCCGACCCGCTCAGCGCGGGTTCGGGTGCGGGCGATATGATTGGCACTCGACAGCGGTGAGTGCCAACGCCTTGCCCGCGGTGACCGGAAGGAGCAGGCCGAGTGGTTTCTGATCGCAGCCTCGAAGTCCTGCGGGTGATCGTGCAGGACTATGTGGCATCCAGGGAGCCTGTCGGGTCGAAGAGCATCGTCGAGCGGCACGGCTTCGATGTGTCGGCCGCGACGATTCGCAACGACATGGCCGCGCTCGAAGAAGAAGAGCTCATCGTTGCCCCGCACACGTCATCCGGCCGTGTTCCTACAGACAAGGGGTATCGGCTCTTCGTCGACCGCATGTCGGAGGTGCGTCCGCTTTCGGTCGCTCAGCGGCAGGCGATCGAGGTGTTTCTCGGCCAGTCGGTCGACGTTGACGACGTTCTCGCCCGCACGGTGCGGCTGCTCGCCCAGCTGACGCATCAGGTCGCGCTCGTGCAATATCCGTCGACTTCGCGCGCCAGAGTGCGTCACATCGAGTTCGTTCCGCTGGCTCCGCGCCGTGTGCTCTGCGTGCTGATCGCCGACTCCGGCATCGTCGAACAGGGCGTCGCTGAACCGGACGGCGAGCTCGATGAGGCGCCTCTCGCCGAGTTGCGGGCCAGGGTCAATGCGGAGGCGGCCGGACTGCGGCTGACGGATGCGGCGGCCCTTCTGCGCCGACTGCCTGAAACACTGTCGGCGGAGCGATGGGACGAGGATGCCCGCGGTTTCGCCGCCGCGTTGTGCTCGGCCATCGTCGAGCAGATCGAGTCCACCAGGCAAGAGCGCCTGATCATGGCGGGCGCGGCGAATCTCGTGCGCACGGAGATCGACTTCACGGGCAGTGTGACCCCCGTGCTCGAAGCGATCGAGGAGCAAGTGGAATTGCTCAAGCTGTTCGGCGAGATGGAGCGCGACCAGCACGGGGTGGCCGTGCGGATCGGACGCGAGAACGCGGCGGCGACGCTGTCGGAGGCATCCGTGGTCGCTAGCGGATACGCGGGGTTCGGCACCGACGTCGCCAGACTCGGCGTCCTCGGACCGACCCGCATGGACTACTCGAACAACATGGCCGCGGTACGTGCTGTGGCCCGTTATCTTTCGCGTCTGCTCGGCGAGTGACCGCTCAGCAGTCAGGCGTGACGCACTCAGTACACGACAGTTAAGGAAACCCCTCTTCCGTGGCCGACCATTACGAAGTTCTCGGCGTCGCGCGTGACGCGACGACCGACGAGATCAAGAAGGCGTACCGCAGGCTTGCGCGCGAGCTGCACCCCGACGTCAATCCGAGTCCAGAGGCATCAGAGCGTTTCAAGCTCGTCACGCATGCCTACGACGTGTTGAGCGACCCCCAGCAGCGCCAGCAGTACGACCTCGGTCCGCAACCGGGATTCGACGGTGGCGCAGGTTTCGGCGGCTTCGGCGACATCTTCGAGACGTTCTTCGGTGCCGGTGGTGGTGGCGGCTCGCAGCGCGGGCCCCGATCGCGCAGGGAGCGCGGTCAAGACGCCCTGCTGCGCGTCGAGGTCGACCTCGACGAGGTGATCTTCGGCGCCCACCGCGATCTCGAGGTCGACACGGCTGTGGTGTGCGAGACCTGCGGCGGCAGCTGCTGCCAGCCGGGTACCGCGCCCGTCACCTGCGACATCTGCCACGGAACGGGGAGCATCCAGCGCACGGTTCGTTCGCTTCTCGGCAACGTGATGACCTCGTCGCCGTGCGGCACCTGCCGCGGCTACGGCACCGTCATCGCCACCCCCTGCGTGACCTGCCAGGGCCAGGGCCGGGTTCGCGCGCGTCGCACGGTCCCCGTCGACATCCCAGCCGGAGTCGACACCGGTCTGCGCCTGCAGATGCCGGGCAGTGGCGAGGCGGGACCTGCCGGCGGCCCGAACGGCGATCTGTACCTCGAGATCAAGGTGCGACACGACGAGGTGTTCAGCCGCGACGGAGACGACCTTCTGTGCACGCTCTCCATATCGATGCCGGATGCCGTGCTCGGCACGCACGCCAAGGTGAAGGCGCTCGACGGTGACATCGACGTCGAGCTGAAGCCGGGCGTGCAGAGCGCCGACGTGGTCACGATCAAGGGCCGTGGCATCACCCACCTACGCGGCAGCGGCCGCGGAGACCTGCGCATCGGCGTTCAGGTCGTCACGCCGACCAAGCTCGACCGACACGAGCGCGAGTTGATCGAGCAGTTCGCTGCACGGCACAAGGCAGAGGCGCCGTCGCTGGCGCGCTTCCAGCAGGGCCTGTTCTCCAAGCTGCGCGACCGTTTCCTGTAGCCACCAGATGGCGAACCTCTATCTGCGCGAGGACCTGGCCGACGCCACGGTCGGCGGCGAGGTCGTGCTTGAAGGTGCGGAGGCGAAGCACATGGTGACGGTGAGCCGCACCAGAGTCGGCGACTTCGTGACCGTCTCGAACGGGCGCGGGCTGGTCGTCGACGGCATACTCGAGACCGCAGAACCCGCCAGGGCGGTCGTGCGGGCGCAGTCCGTTCGGCAGATCGAGCCGCCGAGTCCCCGGATCGTGCTCGTGCAGGCACTCGCCAAGGGTGGTCGTGACGAGTTGGCCGTGCAGACCGCGATCGAGCTCGGCGTCGACCAGATCGTCCCGTGGCAAGCTGCACGCTCGGTGTCGCGCTGGACCGGCGACAAGCAGCTCAAGGGCGTGCAGCGTTGGGCGTCGATCGTGCGCGAGGCGACGAAGCAGTCGGTGCGGCCGTGGCTGGCATCCGTCGAGGAGCCGGTCACGACGGCGCAGCTGGCGGTCCGCGCTGCCACCACGCGGATGCTCGTGCTCGAGCCGGGCGCGAACGAGCCGCTCGCGGGCATCCGCTTCGAGCAGCGCGACACGCACGACGTCGTGGTGGTCATCGGGCCGGAGGGCGGCGTCTCTCCTGAGGAGTCGCAGCGGCTCTCGGCGGCCGGCGCACTGTCCGTGCGGCTCGGCGACGCGGTGCTGCGCACGTCGAGCGCCGGGCCGGCAGCCATCGCCGTGCTGAACACGGCGCTGGGCCGCTGGTGACATGTGCCTCGGATGACGCTGTGGAAGAACAAGTGGGGGCGACCGGCCCGGCGTCGGCCGTACTTCGTAGAATGGATGCCATGACCCAGATCGAACCCAGCATCTTCACGCGCATCATCGAGCGGGAGATTCCCGCCGACGTGGTGTTCGAGAACGACAGGGTGATCGCGTTCAACGACATCGCGCCCAAGGCGCCGGTTCACGTCGTGGTCGTGCCGAAGACGGCGCAGTACCGCGACGTGGTCGAACTCGCCGCAGGCGACCCCGAGCTGCTGGCCGAGGTCGTCAGGGTCGCAAAACAGGTAGCGGACGACAAGGCAGACGGAGAATTCCGTCTGATCTTCAACAACGGCGAAACCGCCGGTCAAACGGTGTTCCACGTACATGCCCATGTGCTCGCGGGAGACCTTTCGGAAGGAACACTTGGCTCGAAGTGATGAGGTGTCGGCCGAGGCCGACGCCGGCCGCGACAGCGCGGAAGCCCGGCTGCACGTCGACGGGGTCGCCATGGTGCGGCTGCTAGGCGCCCAGGACAGACTGCTGACCACTCTCGAGAAGCAGTACCCGTTGGCGAGCGTGCACGTGCGCGGCAACGACATCTCGATCACCGGCGACCCCGCTCAGGTGGAGGCCGCCAAGCGCCTGATCGAAGAACTGCTCGTGATGGTGCGCGAAGGCCACGATCTCAGCCCGGTCGAGGTCGCAAGCTCGGCACGCATCATCCAGTCAGGTACCAGCCCGGCCGACGTGCTCAGCCAGGCGATCCTGACGGCGAAGGGCAAGAGCATCCGCCCGAAGACGCTCGGGCAGAAGCAGTACGTCGACGCGATCGATCAGAACACGATCGTGTTCGGCATCGGCCCTGCCGGTACAGGCAAGACGTACCTCGCGATGGCCAAGGCCGTGCAGGCGCTGCAGCGCAAAGAGGTCAACCGCATCATCCTGTCCAGGCCGGCGATCGAGGCTGGCGAACGGCTCGGATATCTGCCGGGCACGCTCACGGACAAGATCGACCCCTACCTTCGGCCGCTCTACGACGCGCTGAACGAGATGATGGACCCCGAGCTGGTGCCCAAGCTGCTGGCCAGCGGCACCATCGAGGTCGCCCCGCTCGCCTACATGCGCGGACGGACCCTGAACGACTCGTTCATCGTGCTCGACGAGGCGCAGAACACCACGCCGGAGCAGATGAAGATGTTCCTGACCAGGCTGGGGTTCGGATCGAGGATGGTCGTCACGGGCGACATCACCCAGATCGACCTGCCGTCGTCGGCGAGCGGCCTGCGGCTGGTGACCCGGGTGCTCGACGGCATCGACGACATCCACTTCTCGCGTCTGACCAGCGACGACGTCGTTCGGCACAGCCTCGTCGGCCGGATCGTGGATGCCTACACCGAGTACGACGCCCGCAAGCAGGCCGACCACTACGAACGCGAGCAGGCTCGCGAGTTCGCCAACCGGGCCGAGCGCCGCACCGGCGTTCCCCGCGACCACCTGCCGAAGCGACGCTAGCGCCGCGACCAGCGCCAGCCGCACGCGATCAAGAGGACACCGTGAGCATCGAAGTCAACAACGAATCGGCGATTGAGGTCGATGAGGCAGCTCTGCAGCGCCTCGCGATCTACGCGCTCGACACCATGCACGTCTCCACGGAGGCGGAGCTGGCGATCCTGCTCGTCGACGAGGCTGCGATGGAACAGCTGCATGTGCAGTGGATGGACGAGCCGGGGCCGACCGACGTGCTGAGCTTTCCGATGGACGAGTTGCGTCCCGGCACCGAGGATGAGCCGGCAGCGGCCGGGCTGCTCGGCGATGTCGTGCTGTGCCCGCAGGTGGCGGCCGCCCAGGCCGAGACTGCCGGGCACGGTCTGATGGATGAATTGAAGCTGCTGACCGCGCACGGCATCCTGCACCTGCTCGGGTTCGATCACGCCGAGCCAGCCGAGGAGCGCGAGATGTTCTCGATCCAGCGTGACATCCTCGTCGGCTTCGCCGTCGCCGAGCGCCGACGATAGGCGGCACACGGTGCTGATCGCACTGTTCTTCGTCGTCGGGCTGCTTCTGGTCGCATTCGGCGGTCTGATGGCGGCGGTGGACGCCGCGATCTCGGTGCAGTCGAGGGGCGACATCGCAGAGCTCGGTCAGACTTCTCGGTTCCGCACGTCGCTCGAGGCCATTGCCGCGGACCCTGGAGCGCATCTGAACGCCATCAGCTTCGCACGCATCATCGCGGAGACCACGGCAGCCGTTCTCGTCACACTCGCGTTCGCCAGCATCTTCGATCAGTGGTGGCTGGCGCTCATCCTCTCCGCCGCGATCATGACGGGCGTGTCGTTCGTGCTTGTCGGCACCAGCCCGCGCAGTGTCGGACGCGCGCACGCCAAGGGCCTGCTCGAGGGGACCGCGTGGCTCGTGCACGGCATCCGCGTGCTGATCGGCCCGATAGCACGGGGATTGGTGGTGCTCGGCAACCGGGTCACGCCGTCCAGATCCCGCTCGGCCGCCGTCGCGAACGAGGAGCAGCTGCTCAGCATCGTCGACGAGGCGGCGGAGCTCGACGTGCTCGAAGAGGACGACAGGGAGCTGATCCACTCGATCTTCGAGTTCAACGAGACGCTGGTGCGCGAGGTGATGATCCCGCGCACCGACATGATCACGATCGACGACGATTCGACGGTCTCGACCGCGATGAGCCTTTTCCTCTCCACCGGGGTCTCGCGCGTGCCGGTCGTCGGCGACGACGTCGACGAGGTGGCCGGCATCCTGTACCTGCGCGATGTGGCGCGGCAGGCTTACGAACGTCCGCTGGACGTCGATGTCGAGACGATCGGCGCTCTGGTGCGGCCCGCGTCGTTCGTGCCCGAATCGAAGAAGGTCGACGCCCTTCTGGGACAGATGCAGCTGGAATCGAACCACCTCGCGATGGTCGTGGACGAATACGGCGGCATCGCCGGCTTGGTCACGCTCGAAGACCTGATTGAGGAGCTGGTCGGCGACATCTCCGACGAGTACGACCACGACGTTCCCCTTGTCGAGCCTCTCGGCGATGGCCGTTATCGGGTCAGCGCACGGCTCCCGGTGGACGAACTGGGCGATCTCTTCGGCATGGAACTCGACGACGACGACGTCGACTCGGTCGGCGGGCTGTTGGCCAAAGTGCTCGGCAGGCTTCCCATCGAGGGCTCGGTCGTCACAGTGAGCAGTCTGAGACTGACGGCAGACAGGTCCGAGGGTCGTGGACGCCGCATCAGTACGGTGCTCGTCGAACGGGATGCCGCGCTGTTCGGCATCGACGAGGCCGACGGACAGCGATCCGACCGGCAGCGAGAGGACGCGTCGGTGTCCGCACCGCGTGAGACGAGAGGACGAACAACATGAGCGATTCCGACGGCGGCGACAGGCCGGACACCCCCGAGAACCCGTTCCGCGCCGGATTCGTCTCGTTCGTCGGGCGCCCGAACGTCGGCAAGTCGACCCTGATGAACGCACTGGTGGGGGAGAAGGTGGCGATCACCAGCTCGAAGCCGCAGACCACGAGGCGCGCGATCCGCGGCATCGTCAACCGGCCGGACGGTCAGCTCATCGTCGTCGACACCCCGGGGATGCACCGCCCCCGCACGCTACTCGGCGAGCGTCTCAACTCCCTTGTGCAGTCGACGCTGGGCGATGTCGACATCATCGGATTCTGCGTGCCGGCGGACGAGAAGATCGGTCCGGGCGACAGATACATCAACGAGCGTCTCGAAGACTATCCGCGCGCGAAGAAGGTGGCGATCGTCACGAAGACGGATGCCGCACGCAAGGCCGCTGTCGCTGACCAGCTCCTGACGGTGTCGTCGCTGCGCGAGTGGGATGCGATCATCCCGCTGTCGGCGGTGCGCGGCAGCCAGCTCGACGTGCTCGTCGACGAACTCATTGCTCTGCTGCCGCCGTCCCCACAGCTCTACCCCGACGACACGGTCACCGACGAGCAGCTGGAGGACCGCATCGCCGAGTACATCCGCGAGGCCGTGCTCGAAGACGTGCGCGACGAGCTGCCGCACTCGCTCGCGGTCACGATCGACGACATCGTGGAACGGGAGGACAAGCCGCTGACCGAGATCTACGCCAACCTGTTCGTCGAGCGTGACAGCCAGAAGGCGATCGTGATCGGCAAGGGCGGCTCGAGGCTGCGCACGATCGGCGAGACGGCGCGTGCGCAGATCGAACCACTGGTGGGCCAGAAGGTCTTCCTCTCCATCCGCGTCAAGGTGGCGAAGGAATGGCAGCGCGATCCGAAGCAGCTCGGACGGCTCGGCTTCTAGCCGGGTGATCGCGGGCACGACGGGTCGCTCTGCGGATGCACGCCCATCCGTCTCGAGGATGATTCCGGCAGCTGGAAGGCGGTTTCGGGCACGGGTACCGCGTACCGTTGACAGGTGATCCGTTCCATCACCAGAACCCAGCTGGTCGTCGACATCGTGGTCGCCGGCGTACTTCTGCTGCTGGTGATCTGGTCGGCGGCGGCGAACGCACCGCTGATCGGGCCGATCGTCGCGGTGCTGTTCTGTGTCGCGCTGGCCATTCGCCGGCTCTCGCCGCCTCTCGCGCTGATCGGCGTCTGGGTCGCCGCCGTTGGCCAGATGGTCACGCTGCAGGCAGCAACCGCAGCCGACATCGCCGTGCTCGGCGTGGCGTTCGCGACGGCGGCGTACGGCAGCAGGACCGTGCGGTGGCTGGGTCTGGCTTCGGCGGTCGTCGGCGGTGTTCTCTCCGCGTTCTACCTCACGTTCGCGACCAGGGACTCCTACTTCAGCGTGACGTACGGCGTATCTCACGTCATCGTGAATCTGGTGGCGCTGAGCATCGGGATGGTCACGCTCTTCGGTCTGAGCTGGACGCTCGGGCTGCTCGCCCGCACCGTCCGGCAGTCGCGCGAGGCGCGCATTCAGGCGGCGGTCGAGGCGCAACGTGCAGCGTACGAGTCCGCCGTCGAACAGGAACGCACCACGATCGCCAGGGACATGCATGACGTCGTTGCGCACTCGCTTGCCGTCGTGATCGCGCAGGCTGACGGTGCGCGGTACGCAGGGGCGGAGCATCCCGACGTGCAGGCGGATGCCCTCGGCACGATTTCCGCGACCGCACGTTCCGCTCTCGCGGAGGTGCGCGTGTTGCTGACGCAGCTGCGCAGGGAGGAGCCGGACGGCCCGCAACCGTCGCTCGACGACGTTCCTACACTGGTCGCCGGCATGCGCCAGGCAGGTCTGCTGATCGTGGAGTCGCACAGCGGCAAGCCCGTTCCGCTGCTGCAGGGCAGCGCGTTGGCCGCCTTCCGCATTTTGCAGGAGGCGCTCACCAACGCGCTGCGACACGGCGAACCCTCCCGACCGGTCGCCGTCGAACTGACCTGGACGCCCGATGCGCTGCGCATTCGGGTGCGAAACGCGATCCGACGCGAGTCGGCGCAGACGGTCGTGATCCAGGGGGAGCCGGCAGGACACGGTCTGCCTGGCATGCGCGAGCGAGCGGCCCTGGCGGGCGGGACGATCACGGTTGGCACCATCGAGACGACCGAGCCGTCATACGAGGTGGTCGCGGTTCTCCCGGCCGCGACAAGACCGGAGGTGGCGTCGTGAGCGCCCGAATTCGCGTGGCACTGGTCGACGACCAGGCGTTGTTCCGAGCCGGCGTGCGCATGCTCATCGAATCGCAGCCGGATCTCGAGTTCGCCGGCGAGGCATCCAACGGTCGCGAGGCCGTCGAGTTGGCAAGCCGGATGCGACCCGATGTGCTGCTGATGGACGTGCGGATGCCCGAGATGGACGGTGTCGCCGCCACGGCGGCGATCGTCGCGCTCGACGTCGGTGCGACGCCTCGGGTACTTGTGTTGACGACGTTCGACACGGACGAGAGCGCCGCTCGCGCCATCCGGGCTGGCGCCAGCGGGTTCGTGTTGAAGGATGCCGATCCCGAGTTCCTTCTCGCCGCCATCCGCACGGTGCATGCCGGCAACGCGGTGATCGCAGCCTCCGCCACTCGTCGCCTGCTCGAGCAGTTCGCGCCGTCGCCGGGTCGCATCGCGCCGGTGTCTCTCAGCACCCTCACCGCGAGGGAGCGTGAGATCTTCGACCTCGCGGCCAAGGCGCTCAGCAACTCGGAGATCGCGGAGCGCGAGTACCTCAGCGAGGCGACGGTGAAGACGCACATCTCGCGCGTGCTTGCAAAGCTCGGCCTGCGCGACAGGGTGCAGCTGGTCGCGTTCGCGTACGAGAACGGTCTTGTGCCCTGACCGACGCACGAGACCGGGTCATCCTTACGTCGCATGAGGATGACTCCTGAGCCGGACGACAGCAGACGCTTGCGCTTCGTAGCGTCGAAGGCATGCAGATCAGTCCATCGGACCTCGGCCTCGCCGCCAGGGTCGTCGACCTCACCAAGACCTACGGCACCGGCACAGGCGTCGTCAAAGCACTCGACACCGTTTCGGTCGGGATGCGCAGAGGGCAGTTCACCGCGATCATCGGCGCGAGCGGCTCTGGCAAGTCCACCCTCATGCACATCATGGCCGGACTCGACGTGCCCAGCGGCGGACGTGCCTGGCTGGGAGACCAGGAACTGACGCCGCTGGGTGATCGCGAGCTCACGCGGGTGCGTAGGAGGGCTGCGGGATTCGTCTTCCAGTCGTTCAACCTCGTGCCGGTGCTCGACGTGCGCTCGAACATCCTCCTGCCGTTCGACCTCGACGGTCACCGGCCGAGCGCGGCGGAGAGCGAGTGGATCGAGGAACTCATCGATACGCTCGGCCTGCGTGGTCGTGTCGGACATCGACCGCACGAGCTCTCCGGCGGTCAGCAGCAGCGCGTCGCGATCGCCCGAGCTCTCGCCACCCGCCCCGAGGTCATCTTCGCGGACGAGCCGACGGGGAATCTCGACTCGCGCACAGGTCGTGAAGTGCTCGGGCTGCTCGCCGAGGCGTCGCGTGACCACGGACAGAGCATCGCGATGGTCACCCACGATCCGGTGGCGGCGAGCCACGCGGACCGCATCATCATGCTCGCCGATGGCCGTATCGTGCACGACGGCGGCGCGGGAACGCCGGTGGAGATCTCCGAACTCATGCTCGAGGCCGAGGCCGCACGATGAGCGGCCGCGCGCTGCGAACGGGAGGCCGTACCCGCGACCACGTGGCCACCGTGCTGGTCGCAGGCGTCAGCTCCCTCTTCGGAGTGGCCCTGGTCGAGGCGGTCGTGCTGATCTCCGGCGCCGTCGGTGCGTCCGCGGCCTCGTCGTCAGGAACCGTGGCCATCGCGCTCGGCACCGTATCAGCCGTCTTCCTGCTGATCGCCGTGTACGTCGCCGCCGTCGTGACCGCCAACACGTTCGCCACCATCGTCGCGGGCAGACGCCGCCCGATCGCCCTGCTTCGTCTGCTTGGGGCCCCCTCGGCGCGAGTGCGCAGGGCACTCTCCGTCGAAGGTCTCGTCGTCGGTGCGATCGGCGCCGCCGGTGGACTCGTCCTCGGCGTGACTGTCGCGGCGATCGTCGCCGGAATCGGCCTCGCACAAGGCTGGCTGCCGCCTACCGCGTATGCGCTGTTGACTCCTGCCCTTGCCGGACCCGTCGTCGTGGTCATCGCGACGACCTGGCTCGCCGCGTGGATCGGATGCCGCAGCGTCACGCTCGTCTCCCCGCTCGAGGCGACCGCCGTGGCGGCCGACCCCGCATCGTCGACCGTCCGTCGCACAAGCAGTGCCACTGTGGCGATCGTCCTGCTGGTGCTCGGTGTCGCGTTCCTCGCGCTCGGCGTGCTGTCGGGAATGCTGAGCCCGGTCGGACTCCTGGTGGCCTTCTTCGGTGGAGTCTTCTCGTTCTCCGGCATCATCGCCGGTGCGCGCTTCATCATGCCCGCCGTGCTCCGCCTCGTCGGGCGCACGTTCGGACATTCGCCGTCCGCTCGCATCGCGGTCGCCAACGCCTCGCGCTATCCGGAGCGCAGCACCAGGGCAACCATGTCTCTGATCATCGGCGTGACCCTCGTCACGATGTTCGCGGTGGCGTTGACCACCTACAGCGACGTCGTCACGGCCCAATTGGCCGAGTCGGCCGGTGAGCGCCAGGCGCTGGGTTCCACCATCGCGTTGACGATCGGAGTGTTCTCCGTGCTGGTCGGATTTTCGGCCCTGATCGCGGCCGTCGGCCTGGTCAACACGCTGACGGTCGGCATGCTGCAGCGCATCCGGGAGCTCGGGCTGCTGCGTGCGCTGGGCTTCAGCCGCGGACAACTGCGCGCGATGATCCTCGCCGAGGGCGCTCAGCTCACCGCAGGAGCCGTCGTGTTCGGCTTGCTCCTCGGAATCTTGTACGGCTGGGTCGCCGCTCAGTCGCTTCTCGGGGCCGTCGTGCACGGTATCGTGTCACCTGCCGTGCCCTGGCCGATCGTCGTCGTCGTGATCGGGGGCGGTGCCATGCTCACCGCCGTCTCGTGCGTCATCGCATCCAGACGGGCGAGCGCCGTCTCGCCCGTCGTCGCCCTCGCCGTGGAATGAGTAGCGCGAGCTCGGCGTGACCGGCGGTGTGAGCCGGCGGCGGCATCCGTAGGCTGGAGGAATGCCGCGCAGACCCGACCTCCCCGTGAACCGCTTCCCCGCTGGGGACGGCACGGTGCTGGCGTACCGGGAGCTCGGCGATGGCAGACCGATCGTTCTGATCCACGGCTTCTTCTCCACGGCGTACGTGAACTGGATCAGGTACGGCCATGCCGAACTGCTCGCCGCCGCGGGATTCCGGGTGATCATGCCCGACCTGCGGGCGCACGGCGACAGCGAGAGCTCGCACGATCCGGCGCGCTATCCGCGTGATGTGCTCACTGACGACGCCTTCGCCCTGGTCGAGCACCTCGGCCTCACCGACTACGACCTCGGCGGCTACTCACTGGGCGCCCGCACCACCCTGCGGATGCTCGTGCGCGGCGCAGAGCCGGGCCGTGCGGTCATCGCAGGCATGGGTCTGAAGGGAGTGACTGCCGTCGACAAGCGCAACGAGTTCTTCCACCGCGTGTTCGACGGGCTCGGTCAGCACGAGCGAGGAAGTGCCGAGTGGCGCTCCGAGGCGTTCCTGCACACGACCGGCGGCGACCCGGTCGCTTTGCGCATGGCGCTGGACACCTCGGTCGGCGCGACCGAGACCGAGCTCGCGGACATCCTGACTCCGTCGCTCGTCGTGATGGGAGAAGCCGACGACGATCACGGGTCTGGTGCCGACCTCGCAGACATCATGCCGCTGGCCCGCTATGTCGAGGTGCCGGGAAACCACATGAGTGCCGTCACAGAACCCGATTTCGGGGCAGCGATACGAGACTTCCTCGTTCGCTGAGCGTTCGACTCGCATTCTCGCTAGAGTCCAATGGTCGGATGTTTCGAACACCCAAGCACAGAATCGGAAGAAGGCAGCACGTGCGCATCGCCAATCTCTCAGGACGCCTCGTAATCGTCGACGGCGACAGAGCGCTCGACGTCGAGAAAGCCAGCGCCGGCCGATTCTCGTCCAACCCGCAGGCGGTGTACGACGACTGGAACGAGTTCCTGGGTTGGGCGGGAGAGCAGGATGCCTCCACCGGCGCCGAGTTCGACACGGACGACCTCGGGCCTGCCGTCCCGCGCCCCGCGCAGGTGTTCGCGATCGGCCTGAACTACGCGAGCCATGCCGGCGAGTCGGGGCTCGACGTGCCGGAGAACCCGATGGTGTTCACCAAATTCGTCTCCAGCTTCACGGGAGCCGACGTCGACGTCGAACTGACCGGCGACACCGTGGACTGGGAGGTCGAACTCGTCGTCGTGATCGGCGAGGGAGGCCGCGACATCGCCGAGAAGGACGCCTGGTCGCACGTCGCCGGTCTCACGGTCGGTCAGGACATCAGCGACCGCACGGTGCAGTTCTGGGGAAACCCCGCGCAGTTCTCGATCGGCAAATCCTTGAAGGGGTTCGCCCCGATCGGTCCCGCCGTCGTCACACTCGACGAGGTGGATGCCTCAGCCGACCGCGCCGATCTCGCCATCGGCTGCACCATCGAGCACGCCGACGGAACAACCGAGGTGCTCCAGGCCGGCCGCACGCGGGACATGATCTTCTCGATCCCCGTGCTCGTCGCGAAGCTGTCGTCCCTGGTCGAGTTGCTTCCAGGCGACGTCATCTTCACGGGTACGCCCGATGGTGTGGGTCTCGGGCGTACACCGCGGGTGTATCTGAAGGCGGGGGAGACGGTGACCAGTGAGATCGAGTCGCTGGGGAGCATCCGCCAGCGATTCGTCCCTTCGAAGACACGCTCCTAGCTCCAGCACGCATGCTAATCTGACACCGTGCGCTTCGGGTTGCTCCTTCTTAGCTGCCGCGACGAGTCCTAGATCCCAGGCCTCCCTCGTCGCGGAGTTTGTCGTTGGCTGACCAACTTTCACAAGAAGACGAGAAGACCATGAAGAACACTCAGCAGCCCTCCGCGATGCCGATCCACAAATATCGGCCGTATCACGAGCAGATCCGTGTCGACCTGCCGGACCGCACGTGGCCGGATACCCGCATCACCAAGGCTCCGCGCTGGTGCGCCGTCGACCTGCGCGACGGGAACCAGGCGCTCATCGATCCGATGAGCCCCGAGCGCAAGCGCATCATGTTCGACCTGCTGGTACGCATGGGCTACAAGGAGATCGAGGTCGGCTTTCCGAGCGCGAGCCAGACCGACTTCGACTTCGTCCGCAGCCTCATCGAGACCGGGGCCATTCCCGACGACGTCACGATCCAGGTGCTGACTCAGGCGCGTGACCACCTGATCGAGCGCACCTACGAGGCGATCAAGGGCGCCAAGCAGGCCATCGTGCACCTGTACAACTCCACGAGCGTGCTGCAGCGTGCCGTCGTGTTCCGCACCGACAAGCAGGGCATCATCGACATCGCGCTGAAGGGCGCGCGCACGTGCAAGCGGATGGAGGCATCCGTTCCGGGCACCACGGTGTACTACGAGTACTCGCCGGAGAGCTACACCGGAACGGAACTGGAGTACGCGGCAGACATCTGCAACCAGGTGCTGGAGATCTTCGAGCCGACCGATGAGCGCAAGGTGATCATCAACCTGCCATCGACAGTCGAGATGGCCACGCCCAATGTGTACGCGGACTCGATCGAGTGGATGTCGCGTCACCTGAACCACCGCGAGAACGTCATCCTGTCGCTGCACCCCCACAACGACCGCGGCACGGCGATTGCGTCGGCGGAGCTGGGGTACATGGCCGGCGCCGATCGCATCGAGGGATGCCTGTTCGGCAACGGCGAGCGCACCGGCAACGTCGATCTGGTCGCGCTGGGCATCAACCTGTTCACGCAAGGCATCGACCCGCAGATCGACTTCAGCGACGTCGACGGGGTGAAGCGCACCGCGGAGTACTGCAACCAGTTGCCCGTGCACGAGCGCAGTCCGTGGGCGGGCGACCTGGTGTTCACCGCGTTCAGCGGGTCGCATCAGGACGCGATCAAGAAGGGCTTCGAGGCGATGGCCACGGATGCCGACGAGCAGGGCGTCGAGGTCGACGAGCTGATCTGGGCGGTTCCGTATCTGCCGGTCGACCCGAAGGATCTCGGCAGGTCGTACGAAGCCGTGATCCGGGTGAACTCGCAGTCCGGCAAGGGCGGAGTCGCCTACCTTCTGAAGACCGATCACTCCATCGACCTGCCGCGCAAGCTGCAGATCGAGTTCTCGGGTGTCGTGCAGGCCAAGACGGATGCCGAGGGCGGCGAGGTCACGAGCGACCAGATCTGGTCGATCTTCTCCGACGAATACCTGCCCAACGTCGACGAGGCCGAGAAGTGGGGCCGGTTCGAGGTGCGTTCGACAGCGACGACGAAGGATGCCGACGGCACGGTCGAACTCCGCGTTCAGCTTCGCGACTCCGACGACATCGCCTGGGCAGAGGCCAGCGGGAACGGACCTATCGACGCGTTCCTCACGTTGCTGGCGGATCACGGCGTCGAGGTGTCGTTGTACGACTACGTCGAGCACACCCTGGCGGAGGGCGGCGACGCCCAGGCTGCGTCGTACGTCGAACTGCAGGTGGGAGACCAGCGGCTGTGGGGCGTCGGCATCGACGCGGACACGGTGGCGGCATCCCTGAAGGCGATCGTCTCGGCCGTCAACCGCGCCGTGCGCGTCGGCGGCGTCGACCAGCGTCAGCTGGCATCCGTTCAAGGATGACCTTCTGACCACGGAATCGAGCACGGGGGCCGGCGCGGGGGCCGAGGAAGCGGCGGGAATCAGGCCGCTTTCCGGCAGACCCCGCACCGGCCT
>DASZMW010000200.1:0-6289 GCA_035551735.1 Humibacter sp.
GTCTATCCCCTGCCCCGCTCGCTCGTCGGCAACGGCGACGACCTCTTCATGCTCAAAGTGGTCGGCGAGTCGATGATCGACGCCGCGATCTGCGACGGCGACTGGGTGGTCGTGCGGCAGCAGAAGACCGCGGAGAACGGCGACATCGTCGCAGCGATGCTCGACGGCGAAGCAACAGTGAAGGTCTTCCGCCAGCGCGACGGTCACACCTGGCTGCTCCCGCGCAATTCGGCCTTCGAACCGATCCTCGGGGACTTCGCCGAGGTGGTCGGCAAGGTCGTCGCCGTGCTGCGCTCAGTCTGAGAAACGCATCCACGAAGGCCCCGAGGCGATCGCCTCGGGGCCTTCGTTCTGCTCCTCGAACCGATCAGGCGTCGACGGTGGCGTGCTCGCGCACCGCGCGAGTCGCCTCGATGATGTTCCTCAACGACGCGACCGTCTCGTCATAGCCCCGGGTCTTCAGACCGCAGTCGGGATTGATCCAGACCTGTCGCTCCGGGATGCCGGCGAGCGCACGCTCGATCAGATCGGTCACTTCGGCGACTGACGGCACGCGCGGCGAGTGGATGTCGTACACGCCCGGCCCGATGCCGTGGTCGAATCCGCTCGCCTTGATGTCATCGACGACCTCCATGCGACTGCGCGCTGCCTCGATGCTCGTCACGTCGGCATCCAGGTTGCGAATGGCGTCGATCACCACGCCGAACTCCGAGTAGCAGAGGTGCGTGTGGATCTGGGTCGCGTCGCCGACGCCGCTGGTGGCGAGCCGGAACGAACCGACCGACCAGTCGAGGTAGCCGGGCTGGTCCTTCTTCTTCAGCGGCAGCAGCTCCCTGAGCGCCGGCTCGTCGACCTGAACGATACGGATGCCCGCCGTCTCCAGGTCCGCGATCTCGTCGCGGAGCGCGAGCGCGACCTGGCGCGCCGTGTCGCCGAGCGGCTGGTCGTCGCGCACGAACGACCAGGCGAGAATCGTCACGGGGCCTGTGAGCATTCCCTTCACCGGCTTCTGCGTCAACGACTGGGTGTAGGTCGACCACTCGACGGTGATC
Source organism: Humibacter sp. (assembly GCA_035551735.1). Lineage (GTDB taxonomy): Bacteria > Actinomycetota > Actinomycetes > Actinomycetales > Microbacteriaceae > Humibacter. The sequence continues at coordinate 1,053 of DASZMW010000200.1, forward strand.
GGCTTCGGCCGCGAGACGTCACCCCAGAGGATCGACGGACGCGTGCACCTGCTGCCGTACGACTGCACCCAACCGTTCTGCGTCACAGCGAAGCCGTCGAGGTTCTCGGCGAAGTACTGCACCATGTCATTGCGCTCGGGCTCGCCGTGCACGATGACGTCGATGCCGATCTCCTCCTGCAGGTCGACCACGCGCTTGATCTCCGCCTGCATCAGCCCGAGGTACTCGGCCTCGGTGATGACACCCTTCGCGAACTGGGCGCGCGCCCTGCGGATGTCGCCGGTCTGCGGGAACGATCCGATCGTGGTCGTGGGCAGCAGCGGAAGCCCGAGCGCGGCATCCTGTGCCGACAACCGCGCCTCATACGCGCCCCTAGCGAAGTCGGCGTCGGTGAGCGCAGCCTCGCGCTGCCGCACGCCGCCGTCACGCACGCCGGGCGCGCCGAGCCGGTCGGCGAGCGCTGCCGAAGCCTCGGCCAGCTCGCCTTGGATGGCCTCGTGCCCGTCATCCAAGCCACGAGCGAGCACGGCGATCTGACCGACCTTCTGGTCGGCGAACGCGAGCCACGACGCCAACCGCGCGTCGAGCTCCGGCTCGTCGTCGACGTCGTGCGGAACGTGCAGCAGGGACGTCGAGGTCGATGCCGCGACGGTCGGAGAGAGCGCCAGCAGCGATTCGAGTCTGCCGAACGCCGACTCCAGGTCGCCGCGCCAGATGTTGTGGCCGTCGATGACGCCACCGACCACGGTCTTGGTGCGCAACGCAGCCTTCGTGTCGGCGTCCAGTGCCTCAGGCACGGTTCCGCGCACGAGGTCCAACGAGATCGCCTCGACGCCGGTGGCCGCGAGCACCGGCAGCGCGTCGTCGAGCGCTCCATACGGGGCGGCGACGAACAGTTGCGGGCGAACATCCGTCGAACCGAGCAGGTCGTATGCCTGCCGCGCGGCCGAGAGGATGTCTGCGCGAGCGTCGTCGAGGCTCTCGCTCACGAGTGCAGGCTCGTCGAGCTGTACCCACTCGGCGCCCGCCGATTTCAGATCGGCCAGGAGCTGAACGTATACGGGGAGAAGGTCATCGAGGCGGGACAGCGGGCGGAATCCGTCGGGAGCGCCGTCGGCCGGCTTGCTCAGGGCGAGGAACGTCACGGGGCCGACGATGACGGGCCTCGTGAGGTAGCCGTCGCGCTTCGCCTCCTCGAATTCGCGCAGCAGACGGTCGGAGGCGAGGCTGAAGTCGGTGTCCGGTCCGATCTCTGGCACGAGATAGTGGTAGTTGGAGTCGAACCACTTCGTCATCTCGAGCGGAGCGTCGTCGCCTGCACCGCGGGCGATGGTGAAGTATCCGGCGAGGTCGACGTGACCGTCGGCATCCACGAGTCCGGAGAAGCGCGCAGGGATCGCACCCACGGTGATCGCCGCATCGAGCACCTGGTCGTAATAGCTGAAGGTCTCGGGAATGGAGGAATCGGTCGTGCCAAGGCCGAGATCCGCCAGCCGCGACCTGGTCGCCGCGCGCAGTTGTGCTGCGGTCGACTCGAGCTCATCGGCGGAGATGCTCCCGGCCCAGAAGGCCTCGACGGCCTTCTTCAGTTCGCGGCGCCTTCCGATGCGCGGGTAGCCGATGATGGTTCCGGTGGGAAAAGCGGAGGTCATGCTGGTTCCTTCTGATCAGTCTTGCTGAGATCCGTGGACGGTGTGCGTGGGACCGGCGCCGACCGTGACTGGAACGCCTCGCTCCCCCGTGTAGTCGTCGGCGAGAGCCGACGAGTCGATGAGGCCGCACCTTTCGAGTACGGCGAGTGATGTGTGCGGCTGGTTGAACGTACAGAGGTGAATGCCGGGGGCACCGCCGGCGATCAGCCGCTCGGCGAAGGCAGCGGCGTGTTCGATGCCGATCTCACGCCTGCCGTCATTGGTGGGCTCCACCTCGAGACGGATCGCCAGATCGCTCGGCAGATCCTCACCGTTCAGCTCGAGCACCCTGCGTAGTCGCGCCGGGCTGGTGACCGGCATGATGCCCGGCAGGATCGGGAACGTCACACCGGCTGCTCTGGCGCGCTCGGCGAAGGCGAAGTAGTCCTCGGCGTGGAAGAACAACTGTGTGATCGCGAGGTTGGCGCCGGCCGCCTGTTTGGCGAGCAGGGTGTCGATGTCCTGCGAAATGGAGCGTGAACGCGGATGTCCGTTCGGAAACGCCGCCACCGCGATAGTGACCTTCTCGCGTGTGCCGACCTCGCTGGCGTGCGGGAGCCCCGGAACCGGGATCTCACGGTATGGCGCGTGCTCCGCCTGGATGCGATGGACGAGTTGCACGAGTTCGGCGGCGCTGCGCAGATCTCCGGGCGGGGCATCGTGCTCCGACTGACCGACGGGCGGGTCGCCGCGCACGGCGAGGAACCTCGTGACGCCGACATCGAGAAACTCCCGGATCATCCGCGCCGCCTCTGCGTGCGACGAGCCGATGCACGTCAGATGCGCCATCGGCGTCACCGAGGTGTCCTTCGCGATGTGCTTCACGACATCAAGCGAGTTGACGTGCGACGACCCGCCGGCGCCGTAGGTGACCGAGATGAACTCGGGACCGACAGCGGCCAGTCGCCGGATCGTTTCGGGCAGAGCGCGTGCCGCGGCCTCGTTGCGTGGCGGGTAGAGCTCGAACGAGAAGGGCGTGTCCGCAGGACATCGCGTGGCGCCGTCGGCGGCGATCGCTGCGCTCATGGCGGCTCCCTCATCTCACGGGACGGAGGGAAGCGCACGTAACTTGGTGGGCATCCGCACCGTATGGTGGCAAACCGCAGATTCCTCCTGCGATCTGTGGGCGGGTGCCGGGCTCGGCTGTCGCTCGGGCCGAGCAGGCTGTTGCCTGATTCGACCGATATTGGGCATCAGAGTAGCAAATCCAGCCGGAAACGGATGCCGCGTGTTACGCCGCGCTACCTGCGCGGCTCACGGTCCGACTGGTCGTGGGCGGGGCGCTCCCTTCGACTCGCTTCGCTCGCTCAGGGAACTCGAACACTCGCTTCGCTCGCTCAGGGAACTGTGTGACTCGCTCGGTCGGGGAATCGAGTCAGACGGCGACGACGTCCGCACGGAAGGGCTCGAACACCGGGACGAACTCCTCGGCGACTCGGGCCGTGACCCTCGTGCCCTCCGGCTCGTACGCCGTGTCGATGACCCGGCCCCGCTCGTGAAGCGCTGAAACGAGATCACCCCGGTCGTACGGAATGAGCACGTCGATCTGCACGGACCGATCCGGAATCAACCGAGCGATCGCTGCGAGCACCTCGTCGATGCCTTCGCCGGTGCGTGCCGAGACGAAGATCGCGGCGGGTTCCAGCCCTCGGAGCTCGAGTCGGCGGTCGTCGTCGATCAGGTCCGCCTTGTTGAAGACGACGATCTCGGGGATGTCACGTCCTTCGACGTCGCCGATCACATCGCGCACCGTGGTGAGCTGTGCAGCGGGGTCGGGATGCGAGGCATCCACGACGTGCACGATCACGTCGGAGTCTGCGACCTCTTCGAGCGTGGAGCGGAAGGCTTCAACGAGCTGATGCGGGAGGTTGCGCACGAAGCCGACGGTGTCTGTGAGGGTGTAGAGCCGGCCGTCGGCCGTGATGGAGCGCCGCACTGTGGCATCCAGCGTGGCGAACAGGGCGTTCTCCACGAGCACGCCGGCCTTCGTGATGCGGTTGAGCAGGCTGGACTTGCCGGCGTTGGTGTACCCGGCGATCGCCACGGACGGCACGCTGTTGCGGCGTCGGTTCGCTCTCTTGGCCTCTCGCGCGGGCTTCATCTCCTTGATCTGCCTGCGCAACTTGGCCATGCGGGTGTGGATGCGACGACGATCGAGTTCGATCTTCGTCTCACCTGGTCCGCGGCTTCCCATGCCGTTGCCCGCGCCGCCGACCTGTCCACCGGCCTGGCGGCTCATCGACTCACCCCAGCCGCGAAGTCGGGGAAGCAGATACTCGAGTTGGGCAAGCTCGACCTGGGCCTTGCCCTCTCGCGACTTGGCGTGCTGGCTGAAGATGTCGAGAATGACGGCAGTGCGATCGATCACCTTCACCTTGACGATGTCTTCGAGAGCGCGCCTCTGGCTGGGAGCAAGTTCGGTGTCTGCGATCACGGTGTCCGCACCGAGCGCGGCGACGACGTCGTGCAACTCCTTGGCCTTGCCGCTTCCGAGATAGGTGCTGGGATCCGGGTGCGGCTTGCGCTGCAGCAGGCCGTCGAGCACGACGGCGCCCGCCGTCTCCGCGAGCGCGGCGAGCTCGCGCAACGAGTTCTCGGCATCCGCGATGGTACCCGCCGAGTAGACGGCGATCAGCACCACGTTCTCGAGACGCAGCTGTCGGTACTCCACCTCGGTGACGTCTTCGAGCTCGGTCGACAGGCCTGAGACGCGACGCAATGCGGCGCGCTCCTCGCGGTCGTACTGCTCGCCGTCCGAGTCGTGGCCGCCGGCCGCCGCACCCTGCAGCGCCTGCGCCGACTCTCCGAAGATGGTGCTGTGCGCCGGTCGTTGATCCGCGCGCGCAAGCACACGCGCCACAACGTCGTCACGCGTCTCGTTCTGCTCGGTATCGGATTCACTCATCGTGCGTTCCACCCTAGTTCTCCTTGATCGACGATCTCTCCCAGGCGCTGCACTCGGGTACCTTCCTTGTATGGCCAGCGGTGAGCACTACTTCACGTCCCGACCCGGAAGCGACGCGAAGCTGCACCCGCTGTCGGTGCGGCTGGCGGGGCGGGACCTCGAACTCACCACCGCGGCAGGCATCTTCAGCCCCGACCGGATCGACGCGGGCACTCAGGTACTGCTCGCAGACGTTCCCGCTGCCCCTCCGAGCGGCGATCTGCTCGACCTCGGCTGCGGCTGGGGTCCGGTCGCACTCACACTCGCCCTCGAATCACCTGAGGCGACAGTCTGGGCGGTCGACGTCAACGAGCGTGCGCTCGATGTCGTGCGCCGAAACGCGGCATCCCTGAGCCTCGCCAACATCAACGCCGTGCTGCCCGACGATGTTCCCGACGACCTGGCCTTTCGCGCGATCTGGTCGAATCCGCCGATCCGTGTCGGCAAGGCCGAACTCCACGCGCTGCTGCTGCGCTGGCTCCCGCGTCTCGACGACGAAGCGGATGCCTGGCTGGTGGTGCAGCGAAATCTCGGCTCCGACTCCCTGCAGAGGTGGCTTAGCGGGGTGCTGAGCAGCGAGTTCACCGTGCGGCGCGCGTCGA
>DASZMW010000201.1:0-2998 GCA_035551735.1 Humibacter sp.
ATCCGGCGTCAAGATCATCGCGGAGGTGAAGCGCGCGAGCCCCTCGCGCGGACGTCTGGCGGACATCCCCGACCCCGCAGCACTGGCAACGGTGTACCAGCAGGCCGGGGCGAGCGCGATCAGCGTACTCACCGAGCAGCGCAAGTTCCTCGGCTCGCTCGACGACCTGCGCGCGGTTCGAGACGCTGTCACGATTCCCGTGCTGCGCAAGGACTTCATCGCCGATCCGTACCAGGTGTATGAGGCGAGAGCGGCGGGAGCCGACATCGTTCTGCTCATCGTGGCCGCGCTCGACCAGCCGACGCTCGTCTCGTTGCACCGACTCGCGAGGTCACTCGGCATGACCGTGCTCGTCGAGACCCACTCCGCAGACGAGATCTCCAGGGCGCTGGATGCCGGAGCTTCGCTGGTCGGCGTGAACGCGCGCAATCTCAGCACCTTCGAACTCGATCGCGACCTCTTCGGATCGCTCGCCGACGGCATCCCGTCAGGCGTCATCCGCGTCGCCGAGTCGGCTGTGCTCAGCGCGGCCGACGTCGCGCACTACCGAGAGGACGGCGCCGACGTCGTGCTGGTGGGCGAAGCCCTCGTCACCAGCGACCCGCTCGCGACGCTCTCGGAATTCCTCTCAGCGTGAGAGGCTGACAACTCGCACATCCCGTGCCGCACAGCGGCACCACCCCTCCAGGGAAGTGACCATGGCTCTACGCGACCAAACCGGACCGGAATTCGGCGACTACGGCGGCAGATACATGCCGGAATCGCTCATCGCCACGCTCGACGAGCTGTCTGCGGTGTACGAGGCTGCTCAGCAGGATCCCGCGTTCGCGGCCGAGCTCGCCGAACTGCATGCCACCTACACCGGTCGCCCTTCGATCATCACCGAGGTGCCGAGGTTCGCGAAGCACGCCGGCGGCGCCCGCATCATCCTCAAGCGCGAAGACCTCAACCACACGGGATCGCACAAGATCAACAACGTGCTCGGCCAGGCGCTGCTCGTGCGCAGGCTCGGCAAGACCCGCCTGATCGCCGAGACCGGAGCCGGCCAGCACGGGGTCGCAACGGCGACGGCAGCTGCCCTGTTCGGCATGCAGTGCACGATCTACATGGGCGAAGTCGACACCAAGCGCCAGGCGCTCAACGTGGCACGCATGCGCCTGCTGGGCGCGGAAGTCGTCCCTGTGAAAACCGGCTCGCGCACGCTGAAGGATGCCATCAACGAGGCCTTCAGAGACTGGGTCGCCAACGCCGACACCACGCACTACCTGCTCGGCACTGTGAACGGTCCGCATCCGTTCCCGACCATGGTGCGCAACTTCCACAAGGTCATCGGCGAAGAGGCCAGGCAGCAGGTGCTCGACCTCACGGGGCGCCTGCCCGATGCGGTCGCGGCGTGCGTCGGCGGCGGCTCGAATGCCATCGGCATCTTCCACGCCTTCCTCGACGATCCCGATGTGCGGCTCTTCGGCTTCGAGCCAGGCGGGCACGGCATCTCCAGTGGTGAGCACGGAGCGACGTTGAGCGAGGGGACGCCCGGCATCCTGCACGGAACGAAGACGTACGTGCTGCAGGACGAGGACGGCCAGACCAAGGAATCGCACTCCATCTCCGCCGGTCTCGACTATCCGGGCGTCGGCCCCGAGCACGCGTGGCTGCGTGACATCGGCCGTGCGACGTATCTGCCGATCACCGACGACGAGGCGATGCACGCGTTCCGGCTGCTGACCCGCACGGAGGGCATCCTGCCGGCGATCGAGTCGTCCCACGCCCTCGCCGGTGCGCTGAACCTGGGCAAGCAACTCGGCGAGGATGCCGTCATCCTGGTGAATCTTTCCGGTCGCGGCGACAAGGACGTCGAGACCGCCGGCGCCTACTTCGGCCTGCTCGACGACGCCGCGGGGGAGGGACGCGCATGAGCGAAACGACAGCGGCCGCTCGCGTCGGATCGAGGATCGCGGAGGCGAACACACACCGTGCCGGTGCCCTGATCGGCTACCTTCCCGTCGGGTTCCCCGACCTCGAGACGAGCATCGACGCGGCCGTCGCGATGGCCGAGAACGGCGTCGACGTGCTCGAACTGGGCCTGCCGTACTCCGATCCCGTCATGGACGGCCCCGTGATCCAGGCGGCGACTCAGCGGGCGTTGCACAACGGTTTCAGGGTGCGCGACGTGTTCACGGCGGTGCGGGAGATCCGATCCAGGGTCGACGTTCCAGCCCTCGTCATGACGTATTGGAACCCGGTGGTCCAGTTCGGCGTGCAGCGATTCGCCGACGAGTTGGTGGCAGCTGGCGGCAGCGGGCTGATCACCCCGGACATCACACCGGACTCGGCAGCCGAATGGATCGCCACAAGCGATCGCACCGGACTGGACAGGGTCTTCCTCGCAGCACCGACGTCCAGCGACGAACGCCTTCACCTCGCGGCCGACTCGTCGCGCGGTTTCGTCTACGCCGTGTCGACCATGGGCATCACGGGCGAGCGCAAGGATGTCGACACGGCAGCACGCACCCTGGTCGCCCGTCTGCGAGAGGCGAGCGCCGACACCGTGTGCGTCGGGATCGGCATCTCGACAGGTGAGCAGGTGCGTCAGGTCGTCGGCTATGCCGACGGCGCCATCGTCGGCTCAGCGCTCGTGCGCGCCTTGGCAGACGGGGGAGTCGCGGGGGTCGCCGACGTGGCCGCCGAGCTCGCAGCAGGCACGGCATCCCACTGAACCGACGTCGCAGGGACCTGCCCGCGAACCAAGAACACAGCCGATTTAGACTATGGTGACCGAGGCGCAGAACTCGGGCCAGCCCGAAGGCCGCCAAGGCCCCGATGCCCGAACGAAAGGGAAACCGACAGGTGATCGCACACCTCAGCATTCCTAGCCCCCCGATCTCCTGGCAGTCCATCCCGATCAACCTCTTCGGCCTGCACTGGGACGTGCGCACCTACGCGCTGATCATCTTGGTCGGCATCATCGTCGCCGCGCTCTGGACCTCACGCCGCTTGA
>DASZMW010000202.1:0-4335 GCA_035551735.1 Humibacter sp.
TCGGTCACGTCGTGGCGCTCGCCGAGAGCCCGGTTGAGTATGACGCGGCGTCGCTGTTCGGCCTCGTCGATGCGCACCCAGACCAGTGCGAAGCGGGCATCCGTCCCGGCGGCGACGACTCGCCATTCGTCACGCAGGAATCGCGGCGACCCGGTGTCGTCGACGATCACGGGCATCCGATCGTGCAGCCGTTGTGCCACGCGTTCGTGCGCGATGTCGTTGGTCGCCGACCACTCATCGACAGGGATGCCCTGCCCTCCGTCGAGCCCGCGCTCGGCGTTGATCGCGTCCACGCTCACGACGACGGCGCTCAGTTCACCGGCTAGCCCGGCCGCAACGGTGCTCTTGCCTGCGAACGATAGGCCGCACATCACGACGAGGGTGGGCGCTGCGTTCATTCGGCAGAGCATATCCGCCGGTCGGGATGCGCATCCGGCGGCTCGAGACAGCTGTCCGTCGACGAACTCGTGTCAACGGACGTGCCGTACCCCGACCGCCAGCCGACGGAACTGATACCGCCATGAGCCGAGTCGCGGCCGCGTGAGGGCGAGTCCCGCGTCCACGGCGATCCGCTCGACCACCTGATTGGTCGACACCTCGTCGGTTGGCACGTGGATGGCGTACCGCTCGGCCGACAGAGCAGCCACGCACCGCGGAATCTGCTGCACCGCCCAGGTCTCTCTGCGCAGGCCGGAGCGGATGAACGCGATCCTCGTGCTGAGTCTCTTGAGCAGGGTCTCCGGCGAGGCGAGAAGGGCGTAGTGCCGAACGTCGACGCCCGCTGCGCGCAAACCCCCGATGATCTCGTCGAAGTAGTCATGGCGCACGATCGTCATCGGCACGATTACCGGGCCGTCGCGAGCGGCATCGGCCTGGGCCAGCGTCGTGACCACGCCCGAGCGCCACTGCGGAAGATCTTGAAAGTCCGTCCTCGCCTCGAGTGGCAGCGTCTTGTGCAGCGCGAAGCCGAGCACCTCCGGATCGGCGACGTGCGAGTTCGGGACTCGTCGGTGCAGCTCGAAGGCAGTTTGGGTCTTGCCAGCACCGAAGGCGCCGTTGATCCAGATCAGCATGGCAGGCAGCATAACCAGCTCTGTCGAGCCATGGACACGCGCTGCGATGGATCGCGAGCGTGATTACGCAGGTCGGCGGCGCCTGCATGGCTGAAAGGTCACACAGCCGCGTTAGGACGGCGGCCGCCTCGCGCAAGGTGAGCCCCTGCCGCGTCAATCCGCGGGTCACGGGTCGTGGGTGCCTTGACGCGATATGAGCCGTGAATGCGCCGCCGATCAGGCGGAAATGCATCCGCAATGCGAACGTCGCCTCTGCCTGTGAGCGCGCCGGACCAGCACGGTCCCCGAACCGATAATGACGGTATGTCGGCGCGGGCGACGCTCGGGACGCGGTCGGAGACGACGGTTCTCCGGGCGCGCGGGCTCTCCGTGACCTACGGTCGTGTCGCTGCGCTGCAAAACGTCGATCTGGATGTCTGTGCCGGCGAGGTCGTCGGCATCGCCGGGGACAACGGTGCGGGCAAGTCCACTCTTCTGCAGTGCGTCTGTGGCGACATCGCGGGGGTGCACGGCGAAGTCTGGCTCGATGGGAAGCGTCGTGGCTCTCGCAGCTCTCCGGTGGCCGAGGGTCGGGTCGGAGTCGTGTGGCAGCACCTCGAGCTGGCCGACAACCTGGATGTCGCAGCCAACCTGATGCTCGGCAAGGAGCGTCGTTCGCTGCTGCTGTCGGAGTCGAGGCTTCACGACCGTGCGCGGGCGAAGCTCGAGGACCTCGGCATCCCGATCCCGGACACGAGCCGCCTGGCGTCATCGCTGACCGCAGCCGAACGACAGCTGCTCGCGCTGGCGCGCTCCGTCACGCCGACGCCCAGGCTGCTTCTGCTCGACGAACCGACAGCGGTGCTGAGCCAAGCGGATTCGGTTCACGTCGAGCAGCTCGTCCGCCGGTTCCGCACAGAAGGCACGACGATTCTGTTGATCTCGCACGACGTCGACCAGCTCTTCCGGCTCACGGACCGGATCGTCGTGTTGCGGCACGGTCGACTGGTCGCGCAGCTCGATCCGGCGCGATCGCATCCCGACGAACTCCTCGCGCTGATGGCGGGGCGTGACGCGGCATCCGCACCGCGCCAGCAGCTGACCCGGCTGCACGGCCTTGCGGACCGGCTGGTGTCCACCGATCGTCTGAGCCCGGCGGGGGCATCCGCGGGTCTGACGCTCATTCTCTCGACGCTCGGCGCCGCGCTCGGCGCATGGCGGCTCAGCCTTCACGTTCTGGAGGACGACGTGCTGCGCTGCGTCTGCTCCGTCGGCCTGAACGCAGCGATGCAGGATGCCTGGCGAAGCATCCCCGCGCAGGCTGCAGACATGCCGCTGGTCGCCGCGGCAACCGAAGGCACCGTCGTCGTAGATGCCGACACAGCGGCATCCACCCGCCTCGCGCCATACGCGTCCCTGCTCGATGATGCCGGCATCGCCAGTTGCTGGGCCGTACCGTTCTCGGGCGGCAGCGAGTTGCGCGGGGTGATCGGTGTCTATCGAGCGGAGATCGGCGTTCCGGGCAGTGACCAACTTGACCTCGTCAATCTGTATGCCGGGTATGTGGCGGCAGCGCTCGAGCGGGAGCGGCTGCTCGCCAAGCTGACGGCTCGCAACACGGTCTTGGAGACCATCCGCGCCGTGTTGCAGACGCTTGCCGGTCCCGACTCGCTGACCGATCGGATCACCGCGGCCCTGCGCATCCTGCGCGAAGCGGTCGGTGCAGACAAGGTCGCCCTCTACGCCTGCCCGACGGGCGAACCTGCGTCGTGCCGAGCGTTCGTCGCCGGCGAGGCAACCGGCACGCAGGCAACCGGCACGCAGGCGATCGGCACTCAGGCAACCGGCACTCAGGGGGCGGATGGCCCTGCGCGCCTCGCCGCCGCCGTCGAGTCCGCACGCGCGGCGCTCGACGAGGCATCCGTCACGCGGCTTCGTACGATCGCAGGTCGCGGATGCCGCCTCTTCGTGAGGCCGGCCCCGTCCACGATCCTGGTGGGCGAGTGGCGGGACAGGATCGTCGGCTCCGACGAACGGGTGCTGCTCGAGGATGCCAGTCACTCGATCCTGCTCGCCCAGGAGCGCGAGGACACCGAACTGGCTCGCCACGAGATGGCGGCTTTGCGGCGCTCGCAGGACCTGCAGCGTCAGTTCCTCGCGCGGCTCTCCCACGAGTTGCGCACCCCGCTCACCGCGATCCACGGCTACGCGTCCAGCCTCATGCAGACCGATGTGACGTGGGACGACGCTTCGCAGCACCAGTTCCTCACCAGGATCAGCAGCGAATCCGCGCGGATGCACCGGCTCGTCGACGACCTGCTCGACTTCTCGATGATCGAGTCGGGGGTGTTGCGGCTGCGGCCCGACTGGGTGGACCTCGCGCTGGTCATCGACGCGGCGCGATCGTGCCTTACGCCGCGCGCCGCGGCGGCCATCGACATCCGCTCGACCGGAGACGTTCCCGTCGTGTGGGCCGATCACGATCGTCTCGAACAGGTCATGATGAACCTGATGGACAACGCCGTGCGGCACAATCCGCCGGCCACCACCGTTCGCGTCGACGTGCGGTGCGACGGGCGGGACGACGTGATCATCGAGGTCACCGACGACGGCGTCGGGTTGTCAGGCGAGGGCGAGCGGGAGTCGGATGCCCCGCCGCACGCTTGGCGCGACCCCAGCGCGGGCGCCGGGCTGGGTCTGGCGATCACGCGAGGCATCGTCGAGGCCCACAACGGTGCGCTGTGGCGGGAGGCGGCGAATCCCGGCAGTCGCTACGTGATCCGGCTGCCCGTCGAGTCACGCTCGCTCGTGCTGGAGGCGGACGATGCGTGACCGTACCGCCCTCACCACGGTGCTCATGGTCGAGGATGATCCGAACATCGTCGACCTGATCCGCGCCAACCTCACGGTGCGTGGCTATGGCACGCTCGTGTCGCCCGACGGCAGACACGTGATGCGGCAGATCGAGCGGGAGCGGCCGGACATCGTATTACTGGACCTGATGCTGCCCGCGGCCGACGGCATCGAGCTCTGCCGGCGCATCCGCGGACGCTCCAGCATCGGCATCATCGTCGTCTCGGCGCGCGGTGGGGAGCACGACAAGGTGGCTGCGCTCAACGTCGGGGCCGACGACTACCTGACCAAGCCGTTCGGAATCGAGGAGCTGCTCGCGCGCATCACCGCAACGTTGAGGCGCAGCAGACCGGCGCCCACTCCGGAGGACGTACAGTCGGTGATCGAGGTCGGCGGGCTGTGCATCGATCTCGACAAACAACAGGTCTCG
>DASZMW010000203.1:0-3793 GCA_035551735.1 Humibacter sp.
CAATATCTGGGCTGCGAATGGGTCGAACGAGGTGTTGCAGCAGATTCTGCAGGCGTTCGGCGGTCCCGGCCGTAGTGCGCTCGGGTTCGCTCCGACGTATTCGATGTATCCGCTGCTGGCCTCAGGTACCGGAACGGCGTGGATCGCCTCCGACCGCGGACCCGACTTCGTTATCACAGCAGAGCACGCCGTGAGGGCGATCACGGAGAGCAAGCCAGATGTAGTCATCCTCTGTGCCCCGAACAATCCCACCGGTACGCCGCTCGGGCTCGACGTCGTCGAGGCGGTGTACGACGCCGCGCAGGGCATGGTCCTCGTCGACGAGGCGTACGCCGAGTTCATGCCTCAGGATGCGCCGAGCGCTCTGACCCTGCTGCCAGGCCGCGAGCGGCTTGTCGTGTCGCGCACGATGAGCAAGGCATTCGCGTTCGCGGGTGTGCGGCTGGGCTATCTCGCTGCCGACCCGGCCGTGGCCGACGCTCTGCGTCTGGTGCGCCTGCCTTACCACCTCTCTGCGCTCACGCAGGCAGCGGCGGTGGCCGCCCTTCGGCACTCCGAGGAGATGCTCGCCACCGTGCACGACATCGTCGCGCAGCGCGATCGCATCTCCGCGGGTCTCGTTGCGCTCGGGTACACGGTGCACGAGTCGGGCAGCAACTTCGTGTTGTTCGGCGGCGTTGGCGACCCGCATGAGACGGTCCTCGCGTTGAAGGAACGAGGCATCCTGGTTCGTGACGTCGGCATTCCGAACCACCTTCGCGTGAGCGCGGGCACAGTGGAGGAGACCGGGATCTTCCTCGACGCGATGGCCGAGCTGACGCCTCAATCGCCGATAAACTCGGTGGCATGAGCAGCCGCACCGCGAGCATCCGCCGCGAGACCAGCGAATCGAGCATCGAGCTGTCGCTCGACCTCGACGGAACCGGACGCAGCAGCATCCACACGACGGTGCCGTTCTACGACCACCTGCTCACCGCGTTCGCCAAGCACTCGTTGACAGATCTCACCGTGCACGCCAAGGGCGACATCGAGATCGACGTGCACCACACCGTGGAAGACGTCGCCATCGTTCTCGGCCTGGCCATCAAACAGGCGCTGGGCGACAAGAGTGGCATTGCGCGTTTCGGCGACGCCACCGTGCCGCTTGACGAGGCCATCGTGCAGGCGGTCGTCGACATCTCCGGACGTCCCTACCTTGTGCACACGGGGGAGCCGGCCGGGTTCGAACACCACCTGATCGGCGGCCACTTCACAGGATCGATGGTGCGGCACGTCTTCGAGGCGATCGTCTTCAATGCCGCACTGACCGTGCACGTGCGCGTGCTCGGTGGGCGGGACCCGCACCACATCGCCGAAGCGGAGTTCAAGGCGTTCGCGCGCGCGTTCCGCGAGGCGAAGGCGCTCGACCCGCTGGTGGAAGGCATCCCGTCGACCAAGGGCGCACTGTGACCGAGGGAGCCTCGAGCGCTCCGTCTGTCGTCGTGCTCGACTACGGCTCGGGCAACGTGCACTCCGCGGCGAAAGCGCTTGAGGCCGTCGGTGCGAACGTGTCGCTCACGGCCGACCGTGAGGCCGCCCAGAATGCCGACGGACTCGTCGTTCCTGGGGTCGGTGCATTCGCGGCCGTCGTCGACCAACTGAAGTCCGTGCGTGGCGACCAGATCATCGACCGCCGACTCGCGGGCGGCCTGCCCGTTCTCGGCATCTGCGTCGGCATGCAGGTGCTGTTCGAGCGTGGCGTCGAGCACGGTCGCGACACCGAAGGTCTGGGCGAGTGGCCGGGCACGGTGGATCGGCTCGAGGCACGCATCCTGCCGCACATGGGCTGGAACACCGTGGATGCTCCCGCCGACTCGGTGCTGTTCGACGGCGTGCGCGACGAGCGTTTCTATTTCGTCCATTCCTTTGCGGCGCAGGAGTGGGGAGTTCCGGCATCCGACCTGTTCGCTCCAGCGAAGCTGACCTGGGCCGATCACGGCGGGCCGTTCCTCGCGGCGGTGGAGAACGGTCCGCTGTCGGCCACCCAGTTTCACCCGGAGAAGTCCGGCAAGGCAGGCATGCGGGTGCTGCGCAACTGGGTGATGAGCCTGCCGTCGCGTGCTGCCTGACGGCCCGGCTTCCTCGCTCCAACGAACCCAGAAGGATCCAGCCCCGATGAGCCCCATCAGTGACACCCCGAAGCTCGAACTGCTCCCCGCCGTCGACATCGCCGACGGCAAGGCCGTTCGCCTGACGCAGGGCGAGGCCGGCAGCGAGACGAACTACGGCGACCCGGTGGATGCCGCGCGCGAGTGGATTGAGCAGGGCGCCCAGTGGATCCACCTCGTCGACCTCGATGCCGCGTTCGGGCGTGGACACAATCTTGACGTGCTCAAGGCCGTGCTGCGCAGCACACGCGACGTGAAGGTCGAGCTGTCCGGCGGCATCCGTGACGATGAGTCGTTGCAGCGCGCACTCGATCTCGGCGCGAAACGGGTGAACTTGGGCACTGCCGCGCTGGAGAACCCCGAGTGGGCCGCCGACGCGATCTCCCGATACGGCGAGGCGATCGCCGTCGGCCTCGACGTGCGAGGCACGACCCTCGCGGCCCGCGGCTGGACGAAGGAGGGCGGCGACCTGTGGCAGGTGCTCACCCGCCTCGAGGACGCAGGATGTGCGCGCTACGTCGTCACCGACGTCACGAAGGACGGCACCCTGCGTGGCCCGAACCTCGACCTGCTGAAGCAGATGGCCGAGCATACGGACCGGCCGGTGGTGGCATCCGGCGGCATCTCGAGCCTTGACGACATCACGGCGCTGCGCGAACTCGTTCCGCTCGGCGTCGAGGGTGCGATCGTCGGCAAGGCCCTGTATTCGGGTGCGTTCACACTGGCCGAGGCACTGGATGTCGCGGGCGACTGACCGCAACGGTCGCCTGTTCGGGTCGAGCGACCGTGCCGACTCGGCAGGGCAGCCATGGCAAGGCCGTCGGCTCGAGCAGAACGAGACGGCCGCCGACGACGGCTCGGCAGACCCCGCACTGATCGCCGCACTGACGGCCTTCGCCGAAGGGCGCGGTGGCGAGGCGGCCGTCGTCGACGCCTTCCGCGGTGCTCGGCTGCTTGTGCCGCTGCTCGCGCATGCCGGTGAAGTCGGCGAGACGGCGGACGGCCACCTGGTCGACAAGACCCAGGAGCTCTCGATCACGACGGTCAGCGCGCCCGACGGTCGGGCGGTCCTTCCGGCCTTCACGTCGGTGCAGACGCTCGCGGCATGGAATCCGAGGGCGCGTCCGGTCCCGGCGGCGGGTCCCCGCGTCGCTCTCGCGGCGGCGAGTGAGCAGACCGAACTCGTCGTCATCGATCCGACCGGCTCGAGCGAATTCGTGTTGCGCCGGCCAGCCGTCGCAGCGTTGGCGACAGGGGGCACATGGCGAACGCCGTGGGACGACGAAGATGTGCGTGCCGCCTTCCACGAGTCGATCGCCGACGAGGCGGCGGTTCTCGAGGTGAGTCTCGCGGCAGGCGATCCGTCGGCGAGGCTTGTCGGACCCGAGCTCGAGGTGGGGCTCGTGCTGCTGCCCGGTCTCGACACGGATGCCGTCGGCGACCTTGTTCAGCGGCTCAGTGCTCGATGGGCGCTCTCTCAGCTCATCGCGAACCGCGTCGACTCGATGAAGCTGCGTCTGCTGAATCCCTGACCCGACCGAGTTCTGACCGACCGTGTTCCGACCGACCGAGCCCTGACCCGGCGAGCCCCTGACCCTGCGGCGGACGTCGTCGGTTCAGATGACCGATCCGGTGTACTTCTCGCC
>DASZMW010000204.1:0-10209 GCA_035551735.1 Humibacter sp.
CTGCGTCGGTGTGTCCTCGTGCGTGACCGGGTACTTCGCCTCGAACCCTGGCAGCCAGGTGCGGCGCAACTCCGTCGCGAAGACCGCCGTGTCAGGCACGCCGAGAATGTACCCGCGTGCGCGGCCGTCGACATCCACCACGAACGCGAAGTCGGGCTCGAAGTCGACGTAGGGCAGCGCGTAGATGTCGGGAAGCAGGTCGTCGGTGTCGAGCCAGCCCGTGGCGTCCGCGCCCGACTTGCCCGTCTTCACGCAGATCTCGTAGATGTCATCGCGATCGCTCGGCCGGTAGGGGCGGATGTCTGCCACGGTCTCGTCCTGTCTCTGCTGCTGGCCCGCCTAGTGCGCGAGCGCGGGGACGGTCTTCGGCCGAACGACGAACCACAGTGCGCACACCGACACCAGCGAACAGCCGAGCATCACGATACCCATCGGCGCCGCGCTGGCCACGCCGAGCAGGCCGACGAGCGGGGAGAGAAGACCTGCGATGGAGAAGTTGGCAGCGCCCTGGAGGGATGCCGCCGTGCCGGCCTCTGCACCGTGGCCGTTGAGCGCGAGCACCTGCACGCAGGGGAAGCCGAAGCCGCACGCGGCGATGAAGAACCAGAGCGGAACGATGACGCCCCAGATGCCGACACCCGAACTGCCGAGCACGACGATGAGCGCCGCCGCAACCGTCATCACCGCCGTTGAAACCGTCAGCACCCACTGCGGTCCGACCCGCTTCGCCAGCCGTGCGGCGGACTGCACCCCGATGATGATGCCCACCGAGTTGGCGGCGAACAACGCACCGTACTGCTGCGCGTTGAAGGAGTACACGGTCTGGAACACGAAAGAGCTCGACGACAGGTAGGCGAACAGGCCGGAGAAGTTCATGGCGCTGACGATGACGACGCCGATGTAGACACGGTCGCTGAGCACGACCTTGAACCGCTGGGCGACGGTCGATTGCGCGGTCTCATTGCGCGCAGCCTTCGGGCGCGTCTCCCTGATCCAGAGCACCAGACACACCAGCATGACCGCGCTGTAACTGGCGATCACCCAGAAGATGCCGCGCCAAGGCATGATCAGCAGCAGCTGCGAGCCGAGCACCGGCGCGATCACAGGCGCGAGCCCGTTCACCAGAGCGAGGCGCGACAGCATCGTGACGAGGCGGTGCCCGCTGAACAGGTCGCGAACCATCGCCATCGCGACCACACCACTCGCGGCGGCGCCGAGGCCCTGCAGCAGCCGGAAGAGGCTGAGCAGTTCGATGTTCGGCGCGAGCGCGACGCCGAGCGAAGCGAGAATGTGCACCGCCGTGGCGAGGATGAGCGGCATGCGTCGCCCGACCTTGTCGCTCCACGGACCGACGATGAGCTGACCCAGCCCGAAGCCGACCGTCGTCGCAGTGAGCGTGAGCTGGATCACGGCCGTCGACACGTTGAAGTCGGTCTCGAGCTTCGGCATCGACGGCAGGTAGGTGTCCATCGTGAACGGACCGAGCGCCGTGAGCGCGCCGAGGATCAGAATGTACGCAACGCGTCGCCTGTTGGGCAGCGCGTCACCGGGATGCACCACCGACGTGGCCGCGGTGCGCGGCCCCCTGTTCGACCTCGACGCACGACGGGATGTCTGCGGCTCGAGCGTCGCGATGCCTCCTGTCGGCACTCCACCGGTCGGCATGCCGGCTGTGATGCCGACGACAGGGATGCCGGCGGTGGCCGTTTCGACCTCGTCCGAGCGCACGTCGGCGCCGGTGTCGTGAGCGCCGCGCGCGACGCGTACCGGCTTGGTCGTCGGGTGCGCCGTCTGGCCGTGCGAGCGTGACGGATCGGCCGAGCGGCCGTCGGTGCCGCGGTGCTCGGTGCGGCCGTCCGCGCAGCGCGGATCGGATCCACGCACGTCGTGAGCCTGCTGCGGTGCTGAGGGGTCGTTGATGACGGGAAGTGGCTGGGTGGCGGTAGACATTCGTATCCGGCGGGGTCGACGTGGCGGAGGGTGCGGTGGGGCCCGGGTCGGATGCGAGGTGCTGGCATCCGATCGCGGCGCTGGAGGAGTTTGGGAGACGAATCGCACCGATCCCGGCCGTGCTGTTCAGCCGCGTCGAATCGATTCGAGAAATATTCTATCGGATGCCACCAGGGCGAACGCCAGTCCCCCACGGGACATTTTCGATGAGTCGGCAACGTTACGTGCGGACACCGGCAGCCGTAGCCTCACCCCAGCGGAACTAGGCGTCCCTGTCCTGGCACCATTGCGTTGCGCTCCCCCGTTTCGGAGGCTGCAGTCAGCGCTTCCAGAGGCGACGCACCCCGGCCGAATGCGGCGAGGAGCCCGCCGAGGAAGGCGTCTCCGCTGCCGGCCGGAAAGCGCCCGAAGGTGCCGGGCGCGGGCGCCGAGCCCTCGACGCCGCCGATCAGCGCGGATGATCCGACAACGCCGTCTGTGACGACGGCATCGACGCGGAACCGGTCTCGCAGCGCGCGACACGCCTCGGCCGCTGTCGTCACGGCGACGCCGAGGAGCTCGGATGCCTCTCGCCGGTTGACCTTGACGAGGTCCGCCGCGCCGATCGTGGCACGCAGCCCCTCTCCCGAACCGTCGACGACGATGCGTGCCCCGCCGGCGCTCAACCGTTCGAGCAGCGCGCCGAGCTCGTCGAGCGGGACCCCGCGCGGGATCGATCCGGAGAGGGCGACCCACGGAGTCGTGCCGCGGGAGACCGCGTCGGCGACCGTGTGCTCGGTCACACTGGCGTACGCCTGCCACTCGTCGCGAGCGAGCGGGGTCGCGGGCTCGTAGACATCCGTGCTGGTGGCGGAACCCGCCGCCTCGACGATCGCGATGCAGGTGCGCGTGACTCTGCTCAAGGGCACGACGGTCGCGGTGACGCCGTCGTCGGCGAGCATGCTCGCCACCCAGTCACCCGTAGCACCGCCGAGCGCAGCGACCGCGTGCACGTCGGCGCCGAGCGCGGATGCCGCGCGCGCGACGTTGAGCGCCTTGCCGCCGGCGACCCTGGTCACCGCTGCCGGTCTGGTGATGTCGCCGAGGTGCAGCACATCGACCTCGTAGGTCACGTCGAGACTGGCGGAGAGCGCAAGGGCGATGATCACCCCGGCAGCCTAAGGGGTGTGCGCGAACGGCTTTCGTTCGCGCACCTGCGTGACGGATCGCTCAGCCCTGGAGCACCGGCTGCTCAGCGCTGAAGGGCGGCCGGCTCGGCGATCAGTCTGGTGAAGGCGAGCTCTGCCGCACCGATCGTGAGCACGTCGGAGCCCAGCTCGGCGCGCACGATATCCACCTGCTCCGCGGATGCCTTCAACGACTGAGCGCGCACCTCTGCTTCCAGCAATTCGGGCGCCGCGTCGAGCAGCACGCCCAAGAATCCGCCGAGCACCACGCGCTTGGGGTTGAGGATGTTCACTGCGTTGCGGATGCCGACGGCCAAGTAAGCCAGCTGCCGCTCGACCTCCGCCGTGCCCTTGGCATCGAGGTGACGCACCGCCTCATCCAGGAGGTGCGGGTCGTGCATGCCGAGTGCCTCGAGAAGGCGCGCTTGCGAGACCTCGGTCTCGAGACATCCGATCGCGCCGCAATGGCACCTGCCCCCGGCGGAGTTCACCACGGTGTGTCCGAGTTCGCCCGCGTAACCCGACCCGCCGAGGAGCGGCAGGCCCCTGGTGATGACGCCGCCGCCGATCCCGCCCGCACCGCCGTTGAGGTAGATCAGGTCGCCGATGCCGCGCCCCGCACCGAACAGGTGCTCCGCGTTCGCGCCGAGGCTCGCGTCGTTCGCGACGAGTGCTGGCAGGCCGGTGGCATCCTCGAGCAGCGCTGCGAAGGGTTCATCCACCCACTCGAGGTGCGGCGCCATGCGAACGACCCCGTCGACCTCGCGAACGCTGCCGGGCACGGCCGCACCGACGGCAACGGTGCGGAGCCCGGTGTCGAGAACGGCACGAAGTCCGTCCAGCACGTTCGCCACGATGCGGGCGGCCTCTTGAGCGCTCGGGGGGGCGTCGGTAGCGTGCCGCACCTGCCGGTGCACGGTGCCGTCGAGTCCCACGACACCGACGGAGACTCCGTCGACCTCGGGGTTCACGGTCACCGCGACGATCGTCGAACTGGCGCGAACCACCGGACTCGGCCGGCCGACGCCGGTGGATTCACGTGGTTCGGTCTCGGAGACCAGGCCAAGGGCCGACAATTCCCCTACCAGGGCACCGATCGTCGAACGGCTCAGGCCCGTCGCACGGGTGAGTTCGGAGCGCGAACGCCCCTGCATGCCGTGCACGAGGCGCAGCACGGTGCCGAGATTGTGCTGACGCACGCCATCGAGATTGCTCCCGAGCGGGGGGCGCATCGGTGCGGCGTCCGGCTGC
Source organism: Humibacter sp. (assembly GCA_035551735.1). Taxonomy (GTDB): domain Bacteria; phylum Actinomycetota; class Actinomycetes; order Actinomycetales; family Microbacteriaceae; genus Humibacter. Next base: position 4,368 of record DASZMW010000204.1, read on the forward strand.
GGCGCCGGGAGTGCTTCAGTCACGCAGGGAAGCCTAACGGTATACACGTTCGCTGTTCGAACTTATTCGACCAGCCTGTTCATCTCGCGGTCACACGGGGTTCGGAATCCCCGCGTCCAAGCCACCCGCCAACACACAAGCCACCTGCGGCCTCGCCCGCGGGGGCTGAGCGGCAGCAAGTGGCTTGTGCCCAATTGGTGTCCGCGCGGACTCGACCTGACCTACTTACGGAATGCGCCGCGACTCGGCGAGCTCCGCGTACCAGGCGGCGCTGTCCTTGGGCAGGCGTTCCAGCGTGTCGTAGTCGACGCGCACGATGCCGAACCGCTTGGAGTAGCCGAAGCCCCACTCGAAGTTGTCCATCAGCGACCAGACGAAGTATCCGCGAAGGTCGACACCGTCCTGCAGCGCGCGGTGCGCTGCCGTGAGATGACGACGCAGGTAGTCGATGCGGTCGAGGTCGTGCACCGCGGCGCCGCCCTCCCCGTGCGAGACGGCATCCGCAAAGGCAGCGCCGTTCTCGGTGATCATCAGCGCCTGCTCGGGGAACTCGTCGCGCAGCGAGGTCAGCAGGTCGTAGAGACCGGACGGTTCGATGTTCCAGCCCATCTCGGTGTACGGCCCGGGCTGCTCGAGGAACTCGACACGATCGGCACCTGGCCACGGCGAGGCGCCGACATCCTTGTGGCCGTCGGCGTGCTGGCGTTCGCTCCTGCCGTCCCAGAGCCGAACCCGATTCGTCGAGTAGTAGTTGACGCCCAGCACGTCGATCTTCTGGTTGATGTCCTCGAGATCGCCCGGCTGCACGAACGACCAGTCGGTGAGGGATTTGGTGTCCTCGATCAGGTCGGCTGGATACTCGCCCTTGAGCAGCGGATGCGTGAATGCTCGATTCCCGAGCGCGTCGATCTGCCTCGCCGCCTCCGCCCCCGTGTCACCCTCCGGACGGATCACGTGCAGATTCAGCGTGATCGAGTACTCCGCGTCCGGGTTGGCGACGGATGCCTTCAGCGCCTGAACCGCCAGGCCGTGCCCGAGGTTGAGATGGTGCACCGACCGCAGCGCGTCTGCGCCGTCGGTGCGCCCCGGAGCGTGGGCGCCGGATGCGTAGCCGAGGTAAGCGGAGCACCACGGCTCGTTGAGCGTCGTCCACACGGCGACCCGGTCGCCGAGCCGTTGGCCGATCGCCTCTGCGTAGTCGGCGAACGCGTAGGCGGTCTCACGGTTCGGCCAGCCGCCCTCGTCTTCGAGCACCTGCGGCAGATCCCAGTGATAGAGGGTCGCCACTGGCGTGATGTCACGTTCGAGCAACCCATCGACGAGGCGCGAGTAGAAGTCGACGCCCTTGAGATTCACCTGTCCACGCCCGGTCGGGATGACGCGCGGCCATGCGATCGAGAACCTGTACGCGTGCAAGCCGAGGTTCTTCATGAGGTCGAGGTCGGAGTCGAGCCGGTTGTAGTGATCGTCGGCGACATCGCCGGTGTCACCGTTCCACACCTTGCCGGGGGTGTGACTGAATGTGTCCCAGATGGACGGCAAGCGTCCGTCTTGCTTCACCGCACCTTCGACCTGGTACGACGCGGTGGCCGAACCGAACACGAATGAATCCGGAAATTGCAGACCGCTGTCGCGGTAGTCGTCACTGCCTTGAGTCATGTCTTCCTACCTGATCGACGCGCGAGCGGGGCACGGACGCCTGGCGCCTTGGTGAACGTGAATCGCAACCGAGAGAGCGGTTGCACCCCGTCACCATAGCGCGGCATCCGTGCCGGAGCCCACGACGATCGAAACGATTCGTGACGACTCAGCGATTCGTGACAACGCAGACATTCGTGACAACTCAGACACTTGTGCCCGTTCCGGACCTCCGCGCTCGCGGCTGCTGGCAGATCTGTCCGGAACGGGCACGAGTGGGTGAAGCGAAGGCGCCTGTTACCAGGTTGCGGGCGTCGAGTCGAGCGGCACAGGGGCCGGGCGCTCCACGGTGCTGGCGATCTCGACCACCGCATGGTCCGCCGCCGCACGCAGGATGCCGTCCATCACCTCGAGCACGTGGAACGCGAGCTCGCCGCTCGCCCTGTGCGGCCGATCGGTCTCGATCGCACGGGCCAAGTCGGCGAGGCCGAAACCGCGCCCGGCGTCCGCCCAGCCCGCAGACACCGCAACGGTCTCCCATTCCCTGGTGGCCGCCGGCGCGATCTCGACGTCTCCGTCGAACCGGTTGGGATCCGGCACTGCCATAGTCCCCTCGGTGCCGAACACCTCGAACAGCGGAGCGCGGGACTTCCACACGTCAAAGCTCACCGTCAAGGTCGTCGTCAGCCCGTTCTCGTGCTCGAGCAGCGCGCTGACGTGAGTTGCGACATCCACCGGGATCGCCTGGCCTGCGAGCGGACCGGTCGCGACAGTGCGCTCGCGGTTCGATACCGTCGCAACCCCCGAGACCCGCGCGATCGGGCCGAACAGCGTCACGATGCTGGTCAGGTAGTACGGCCCCATGTCGAACAGCGGCCCGCCACCCGGCTGGTAGTAGAAGGCAGGGGCCGGATGCCACAGCTCGTGCCCCGGCGCGCTCCAGTGGATCGCCGCGGCGATCGGCTCTCCGATCGATCCCGCGTCCAGCACCTGACGTGCGGTCTGGATGCCCGTGCCGAGCACCGTGTCGGGCGCGCTTCCGACGCGCAGGCCTCGTTCCACCGCGAGCGCCAGCATCGGCTCGGCCTCCGCAGGGTTCAGTGCGAGCGGCTTCTCGCCGTAGACGTGCTTGCCGGACTCGAGCGCGCGGATGCCGACAGCCGCGTGCACCGCGGGAATCGTGAGGTTGAGCACGGCGTCGATGCCGGCATCCGCCAGCAGTTCGTCCACCGTGAGCGCACGGACGCCCTGTTCAGCCGCGACCTCACGAGCGCGCTCCTCGTTGACGTCTGCGACGGCGACGAGCTCGAGATTCGGCAGCGACGGGATGTGCGCGAAGTATTGCGCACTGATGTTTCCGACGCCGATCACGCCGACGCGCAGCGCGCTCATTCCGCGACCTCCGCTGCTGAAGGCGCCGGCTGTCCCGAACCGCGGGCTGCCCAGAGCAGGCCGCGCTCGATGATCGTGCGCACGTTGGGGTCGTCGACGACCTCGAGCTTGTGGCCCGGTGCGGAGACGAAGATGCGCCCGTTGCCCCACAGGCGCGTCCAGATCGCGGGGGCGGTGACCGGCCGGTGCCAGGCATCCCATGGACGAGCCGCCTGCGTGGTGGTGGCGAGCACGTCGTTCAGCTCGTCGCTGAGCACCCAGTACTGCTCGGTGACGAGATCGAAGTCTGCGATTCCCTGGGTGATCGGGTGCACCTTGCCGAGCTCCGTGATGTGCACGGTGTAAGGGATGTAATTGTCGGACTGCTCGCCTGCCAGTTGGTCCTTCGGCGCCTTGTTCGCGTGGTGCGCGAACTGGCCGCCGATCATGTGCAGGTAGTCGGCGGTGTTGCGGTAGGAGTCCGCGATGCCGCCGTGCCAGCCGGCCATGCCCATGCCGTTCCGAACAGCGCGGTCGAGGCCCTCCATCTCGTCCTTCTCGATGGAGTTCATCGTGTTGACCTGCACGAGCAGGTCGACGGTGTCCATGTACTCCGCGTCGGTGTACACGGCCGGCGATTCCTCGACCCGCACCTCGAAGCCGTTCGACTCGAGGAAGGGGATGAAGGATTCGGTGGTCTGGACGGGCTCGTGGCCGTCCCAGCCGCCGCGCACGATGAGCGCGCGGCGCGTTGCGTCAGTCATGTCAGGCTTTCTGTTCGTTTGATGGATATCCGATCCCTGAGCGAGCGAAGCGAGTCGAAGGGCCACATTCGCTCAAGCCCCCTTCGACTCGCTTCGCTCGCTCAGGGAACTGAAATGTCAGCGGCTCTGCGAGAAGGCGGCGTCGAAAGCTGCCGCCGGCGGCGTGATGGTGGAGAGGTTGCGCACGAAGGCGAGCGCCTCCGGTCCGCCGACCAGGCGGTCCATGCCGGCGTCCTCCCACTCGACGCTCGTCGGACCTTCGTAGCCGATCCAGTTCAGGGTGCGGAAGATCGGCTCCCACGGAACCTCGCCGTGGCCGGTCGAGACGAAGTCCCAGCCGCGACGGGGGTCTCCCCACGGCAGGTGCGAGGCGAGCCTGCCGTTGCGGCCGTTGAGCTGCGTCACCGACTCCTTGCAGTGCACGTGGTAGATCTTGTCGGCGAAATCCTGAAGGAACGTCACAGGGTCGATCTGCTGCCACACGAAGTGTGAAGGGTCGAAGTTGAAGCCGAAGGCATCCCGATTGCCGATCGCCTCGAGCGTGCGCTTCGACGACCAGTAGTCGAACGCGACCTCGCTCGGGTGCGGTTCGAGGGCGAACCTCACCCCCACCTCGTCGAACACGTCGAGGATGGGATTCCAGCGGTCCGCGAAGTCCTGGTAGCCGTCATCGATCATCGACTCGGGCACGGGAGGGAAGCCGGCGATCGTCTTCCAGATCTTGGACCCCGTGAAGCCGGTGACGGTCTTCACGCCCAGCGCCGCCGCCGCGCGCGCCGTCTGCTTGAGCTCCTCGGCTGCGCGTTGACGCACACCTTCGGCGTCGCCGACACCCCACACGTGCGGGGGAACGATGTCCTGGTGGCGCTGGTCGATCGGGTCGTCGCACACTGCTTGGCCGACCAGATGGTTCGAGATCGTGAAGACCTTCAGGCCGTTGCGTTCGAGGATCTCCAACCTGTTCGCCACGTACGCCGGATCCGAGACCGCACGGTTGACGTCGAGGTGGTCGCCCCAACTCGCGATCTCGAGGCCGTCGTAGCCCCACTCGCCTGCGAGGCGAGCGACCTCTTCGAACGGCAGATCGGCCCACTGGCCGGTGAACAATGTGATCGGACGAGTCATCGTCCCTCCTCCTTGATTACTACTTCGCGTTCCCACCCCAGTTCGGGTCTCATTTATCGTCGCTCTGCCGGCGGCAGGACCGACGGAAAGTGCGACCTGAGGTGAGGGTCTACTCGATGGCCCGCCAGGTCGAGCGATCGCCGGCGGATGCCTCAACGGCCGCCAGCACCCGCTGCACCTGCAGCGCATCATCGAACGACGGCCGCGGCTGCTCGCCGGCCGAGATGGCGTTCACGAGGTCGACGACCTGATGGGTGAAACCGTGCTCGTAACCGAGCCCGTGGCCTGCCGGCCACCAGTTGCCGACATACGGATGCACCGGCTCGGTCACGATGATGCGCCGGAATCCCTGCGCAGCCTGGTCGTCCGAACCGTCGAAGTACTGCAAGACGTTCGACTCCTCGAAATCGAACGCGATCGACCCCTTCGAGCCGTTGATCTCGATGCGCATGGCGTTCTTGCGTCCGAGTGCGAATCGAGTCGCCTCGAACACACCGATCGCTCCGTTGTCGAAGCGCGCCGTGAATGCCGTCGCGTCGTCGACAGTGACCTGCCCCTTTTCGGCGTCGCTCGCGCCCTTGCCACCGAGCCCGACGAGGTCACCACCGACCGGCCGCTCGCCGACGAAGGTCTTCATGATCGCCGAGACGCCGGCAATGTCGGAACCGGTGATCCACTGCGCCATGTCGATGCTGTGGGCTCCGATGTCACCCAGCGCGCCGCTGCCGGCCTTCGCCTTGTCCATGCGCCAGGTGAGCGGGGCATCCGCGTCGCTCAGCCAGTCCTGCAGGTACTGAGCGCGCACGTGACGGAGTTCTCCGAGCCGACCCTCGTCGACGAAGCGCTTCGCGAGCGCGAGGGCAGGCGTGCGGCGATACGTGAAGCCGCACATCGCGAACACGCCGCGTGCGGCCGCCGCTCGCGCGACATCCGCCATCTCCTCC
>DASZMW010000205.1:0-5445 GCA_035551735.1 Humibacter sp.
CCAGATCTGGTCGATCTTCTCTGACGAATACCTGCCCAACGTCGACGAGGCCGAGAAGTGGGGCCGGTTCGAGGTGCGCTCGACAGCGACGACGAAGGATGCCGACGGCACGGTCGAACTCCGCGTCCAGCTTCGCGACTCCGACGACATCGCCTGGGCAGAGGCCAGCGGGAACGGACCTATCGACGCGTTCCTCACGTTGCTGGCGGATCACGGCGTGGAGGTGTCGTTGTACGACTACGTCGAGCACACCCTGGCGGAGGGCGGCGACGCCCAGGCTGCGTCGTACGTCGAACTGCAGGTGGGAGACCAGCGGCTGTGGGGCGTCGGTATCGACGCGGACACGGTGGCGGCATCACTGAAGGCGATTGTCTCGGCCGTCAACCGCGCCGTGCGCGTCGGCGGCGTCGACCAGCGTCAGCTGGCATCCGTTCAAGGATGATCTTCTGACCACGGAATCGAGCACGGAGGCCGGCGCGGGGGCCGGGGAAGCGGCGGGAATGAGGCCGCTTTCCGGCAGACCCCGCACCGGCCTCGCTGTGCCGCCCGCCTTGCGCGACCTCTTCGGCGTGGACGGTGTCGACGACGTCGTCTGGATGAACGGGGCCGGCGGCGTCACCGTTCGCGGGCGTCTCGGCGGCGAGTCCGTGTTCGCCAAGTGGGCGCCGGCCGGCAGTGAACTCGACTTGGGAGCCGAGGTAGAGCGATTGGCCTGGGCGGGCCGATACCTGGCGGTTCCCGTGGTCGTCGACTTCGTCTCCGAGGACCGTGGCGATGTGCTGGTGACCAGGGCACTGGACGGCGAGAACGCCGTGACCGAGCGCTGGCGGGCCGATCCGAAGCGCGCCGTTCGAGCACTCGGCGAGGGCTTGAGGGCGCTGCACGACGCGTTGCCGGTCGATGGATGCCCGTTCTCGTGGTCGATCGACGCACGCATCACGCGCAGCAGGGCCGACGGCATCCCGGAGCGCCTCAAGCTGTTGGAGGTGCTGCCGCCCGCCCCGGAACCGGGCCGTCTCGTCGTCTGCCACGGTGATGCGTGCGCGCCGAACACGTTGCTCGGTGCCGGTGGGTCGGTCACCGGTTATGTCGACCTCGGCCGACTCGGTGTCGCCGACCGATGGGCCGACATCGCCATCGGCGCGTGGAGCACCGAATGGAACTACGGCACCGGATACACGGACCTGTACTACGAGGCATACGGCATCGAACCCGACGAGGAGCGCATCGTGTACTACCGTGCGCTCTGGGATGCGACCTGACGGCAGATCGTGATTGTGCCGTCAGGCACATCCGATGCGCGGGCCCTCGCGACGATAATGGAAAGATGCCCACCTACCGTGACGAAGCCGTCGTGCTGCGCACTCACAAGCTGGGCGAAGCCGACCGTATCGTCACCCTGCTCACGAGGGGACACGGCAAGGTGCGCGCCGTCGCCAAGGGTGTTCGGCGCACGGCCTCGAAATTCGGCGCGAGACTCGAGCCGTTCATGGTGGCCGACGTGCAGCTTTACGAGGGCCGCAGCCTCGACATCGTGACGCAGGCCGAGTCTCTTGGCTCTTACGGTGCGGAGATCGCTGCGGACTACGCCAGCTATACGTCGGCGAATGCGATGGTCGAAACCGCTGACCGTCTCACAGAGGCGGAGGGATCTTCGCAGCAGTACCTCCTGCTGATCGGGGCGCTGCGGTCGTTGTCGCGCGGCGAGCACGAGGCATCCCTCACTCTCGACTCGTACCTGCTGCGTGCGCTGTCGCTTGCCGGGTGGGCGCCGAGCTTCGACACGTGTTCACGCTGCGGCACGGCCGGCGAGCACACGGCTATCGTCGTGCAGCTCGGCGGCGTGGTCTGCTCAGACTGCGCACCGCCAGGAGCCCCCAGGGTGGGGCGCGAGGTGATCGACCTTCTTTCCGCGCTGCTTCGCGGCGACTGGACGGTCGCCGATGCGACGGATGCCTCGACGCGCTCCAAGGCGAGCGGTGTCGTCGCCGCATACACGCAATGGCACCTGGAGCGCGGCCTTCGGTCGCTGCCGTACGTCGCCCGAACCGGAGAGAGTGCATGACGCCGAAGCCGTTCACGCACAGGGACGCCGTCGCCTACCGCCCGCTGGACTGGACCGGCGTGTATCCGTCGGCGTTTCCGGCGGTACCGGAGCACATCGCGATCGTGATGGATGGGAACGGCCGCTGGGCGAATCGGCGGGGCCTCAGCCGCATCGAGGGTCACAAGGCGGGTGAGGAGGTACTCCTCGACGTGATCGCCGGCGCGATTCAGGCCGGAGTCAAACATCTCTCCGTCTACGCGTTCTCGACCGAGAACTGGGCGCGCTCACCCGATGAGGTGCGATTCCTGATGGGCTACAACCGCGACGTGCTGCACAGGCGCCGCGACCAGCTCAACGAGTGGGGCGTCCGGGTGCGCTGGGCGGGGCGCAAGCCGAGGCTGTGGGGTTCGGTGATCAAGGAGCTCCAGTTCGCTGAGCAGCTCACCCGTCACAATGACGTGCTGACCCTCACGATGTGCGTCAACTACGGCGGACGGGTCGAACTCGTCGATGCGATGCGCGAGATCGCGTCGGAGGTAAGGGTGGGTCGCGTCAAGCCGTCGGCGATCAGCGAGAAGACGATCCGACGCCATCTCTACGTGCCAGACATGCCCGACGTCGACCTCTTCATTCGCAGCTCTGGAGAGCAACGAACCTCCAACTTTCTGCTGTGGCAATCGGCGTACGCCGAAATGGTCTTTCTCGACACGCTGTGGCCCGATTTCTCGCGTCAGGAACTGTGGAGGGCGATCGACATCTACCTGTCCCGCGACCGCCGATTCGGCGGAGCGGTGGACCAGCCGGGTGAGGCCGGGGTCACCGTGCCGGATTCGCCCTGAACCAGCGGTCGACATCGCGGGGGTGACGGAGCCTCACGATCGTCAGGTGAGGGAAGGCGGCTTCCATTCCTGGCATCCGGTCGTCCCAGATGTGGAGCGTCGCCGTCTGCCATTTCAAGAGGTCTTCGTGTTCAGGCTTCGAGAACCATCTCCACAGGGGTTCTTCGACATTGTCGTTCCACAGCTTGGTGCGCAGGATGCTTCGCCGCAGAGTACGACGGATCAGTCGCGATCGAACCACTCGATACGGGTAATCGAGCCAGACGGCCAATTGGGCGCGAGGAGCGAGGATCGGGTTCGTCCCGTGGCTGAGGTATTGCCATTCGGTGACCCAGTGCTCTCGCTCGGCGAACTCGCTCACGTCGTCGAGGAATTGGGGCCGTGGCGTCCAGTCCTGTCCGTGGAACAGAGCGTCGATCTCGACGTGCGGCAGTCCCCAGTGCCCTTGAATGCGCCGAGCCATCGTCGTCTTGCCTGAGCCCGACACTCCGGCCACGAGCACCCGGTCGGGGACGAAGGGAAGAACATCCGAAGGGGTGAGCACTCGGAGATGCTATCAACGGAATATTTCGCGGCAGAGCGCCGTTTTCACCACCGTGAACGAAGCCATCAAGATCGACGTCTGGTCCGACATCGCATGCCCGTGGTGCTACATCGGCAAGCGCAAGTTCGAGGCGGGCAGCGGCCTCTTCCAGGGCGCGGGCGACGACCGTGCGGTCGAGGTGGAATACCACAGCTTCGAGCTGAATCCGGAGACGCCGGTGGAGTTCGAGGGCAGCGAGACCGAGTACCTGGCGCAACACAAGGGCATCGATCCTGAGCAGGCGACGCAGATGCTCGATCGCGTGACCGCGATCGCCGAGCAAGTGGGTCTTCACTATGACTTCCCCTCGGTCAAGCACACCAACACCGTGCTAGGGCACCGCCTGATCCACTATGCGAAGGCCCACGGCAAGCAGCTCGAGATGAAGGAACGCCTGCTGAAGGCGCACTTCGTCGAAGGCGGCCACGTCGGCCATATCGACGACCTCGCCGACTACGCAGTGGAGGTCGGCCTCGACCGCGACGACGTTGTGCGGTCGCTGTTGAGCGACGAATACCTCGACGCGGTTCGCGAGGATGAGTCACTGGCGCAGGAATTCGGCATCGGCGGTGTTCCGTTCTTCGTCATCGACGGCAAGTACGGCGTCTCGGGTGCTCAAGAGGCGGCGACGTTCGCCCAGGTGCTCGAGCAGGTCTGGAACGAGCGTGCGTCGGAGACGTCCGCAGAGTCGGCGGAGGTCGGCGCATGACGGCACTGAAGCCGCTCGGCGACCCGAACGCGGTCGTCTGCGAGGGCGACGTCTGCGTTCTCCCTACGGCCGACGACACGTCCGTGGAAACGCCCTCCGACGAGCCCACCTGAGTCGAGGGCTTCAGTCGGGGACGTGACTCGGGGACGCCCGCCTACTCGGGGTCGGTGATGTCGGCGACGGTGGCGCCGTAGGCGCCGATCAGTGCGTCGGCATCGACGAAGGCGCTGTAGCCGTGCTCGCCTGCGCCCATGGCGATCGTGCGCCCGGCCACCGTCGAATCGGCGAACACCGGCCAGGCCGTCGTCGAACCGAGCGGAGTGATGGTGCCGCGTTCGTAACCGGTCGCGTCGAGCGCGAGCGAGGCGTCCGGCAGCGACAGCTTGTTCACGCCGACCAACGCACGCAGCTTCGCCCACGAGATCTTGCGACCGCCTGGCACGAGCGCGAAGAGATAGTCACCGGAGTGGCGCTTCACGACGAGGGTTTTGACGATGTCGTGGGGCTGCAGGCCGAGCAACGCGGCGGCCTCGTGCAGTGAACCGGCTGCCGGGCGCTCGACGATGCGCACCTGAAGTCCGCGCGCTTCGGCATCCGCCAACACCCGGTCACGTCCCTGCGGCATGCGCTCTTCGTTCCTTTCAGGCGTCATCTGAGAGAATCGCGAGTGATGTCTCCCACCGCAACACTAAGCCCCTCGCAGCTGGCCATCGGGTCGCTGCGACTCGACGTGCCCGTCGTGCTGGCGCCGATGGCGGGCATCACGAACACGGCCTTCCGAAGGCTCTGTCGCGAGTTCGGAGCCGGCCTCTATGTGAGCGAGATGATCACCTCGCGCGCGCTGGTCGAGCGCACGCCGGAATCGATGCGGCTGATCCGTCATCACGAGAGCGAGACACCTCGTTCTATCCAGCTCTACGGCGTCGACCCGAAGACGGTGCGCGAAGCCGTGACGATGCTCGTCGCAGAGGATCGCGCTGACCACATCGACCTCAACTTCGGCTGCCCGGTGCCCAAGGTGACCCGCAAGGGTGGGGGAGCGGCGCTGCCGTGGAAGCTCGACCTGTTCCGCGACATCGTCACCAGCGCAGTCGAGGCCGCCGGTTCCCTTCCGCTGACGATCAAGATGCGCAAGGGAATCGACTCCGATCACCTCACGTACCTCGAGGCAGGGCGCATCGCCGAGGATGCCGGCGTCGCGTCGATTGCGCTGCACGCGCGCACGGCATCCGAGTTCTACTCCGGCCAGGCCGACTGGTCGGCGATC
>DASZMW010000206.1:0-2020 GCA_035551735.1 Humibacter sp.
ACCCGCGTTACAACATCCAGCTTCGCGACGACAAGCAGTATCCGTACATGTGCATCACCGTGCAGGAGCCGTTCCCGCGCGTCATTCGCACCCGGCATGCTCGCAAGGACGGCGCGCTCTACTTCGGTCCCTACGCCGACAGCCGCGCCCTGAACGAGACGATGGCGCTGCTGAAGAAGCTCTTTCCGTATCGCTCCTGCGACCTGACCATCCCCGACGAGGCGGACCGCCCGGAACCCGTGGTCGACCGCCCGTGTCTCGAATACTTCATCAAGCGGTGCGTCGCGCCCTGCGTCCGCTACGCGACCCGCAACAGCTATCGACGCGTCATCGACCAGGTCGTGTTGTTCATGCAGGGAAAGCACGAGCAGGTGCTCGACGGTTTACGCGCGCAGATGGACGAGGCGGCCGAGAACATGGAGTTCGAACGGGCCGCGCAACTCCGCGACCAGATCGCCGCGGTGGAACGGGTCACCGAACGCCAGAAGATCACGACCACCCCCGGGACCGACAGCGACGTGCTGGCGCTGGCGCAGGACGACACGGAGGCATGCGTCGAGGTGTTCAACATCCGCGACGGCAAGATCGTCTCGCGCGACCACTACATCCTGGCCGCCGAGAGCACCGAGCCGGCTGAGGTGCTGCTCGGCTTCGTGCAGCAGTTCTACGATCGCGCGGCACACGTGCCCCGCGAGATCCTGCTGCAGCACGTCATCGACGGCACGCCGGTGCTGGAAGAGTGGCTTTCCGGCCTGCGAGGCGGCAGGGTGCGCCTGACGGTGCCGCGCATCGGCGAGAAACGCCGCCTGATCGAGCTGGTCGCCGACAACGCGCGAGAGGCGCTGGAGCAGCATCGCCTGCGGTGGATGAGCGACGAACAGAAGACGACCGGCGCATTGCTCGAGCTGCAGGAGGCGCTCGGCATGTCGGTAGTGCCGAACCGCATCGAGTGCTACGACATCTCCAACATCCAGGGCACGAACGCGGTCGGCTCCATGGTGGTCTTCGAACGCGGCAAGCCGAAGAACGCAGAGTATCGCCGCTTCAAGATCAAGACGGTGGAGGGGGCGAACGACTTCGCGATGATGGCCGAGATGCTGCAACGCCGCTTCCGCCGGGCGGAGACCGACGCCGAGGATGAGAGTTTCGGGAAGCGGCCCGATCTGGTGATCATCGACGGCGGCAAGGGCCAGCTTCACGCGGCGCTCGACGCGCTGCACGCGATCGGACGCGACGATCTGTTCGTGGTCGCGCTGGCAAAACGCCTGGAGGAGATCTTCATCCCCGGCCGTCACGAGTCGGTGCTGTTCCCGCGAACCTCGCAGGCGCTCTATCTGGTGCAGCGGGTCCGCGACGAGACGCACCGCTACGGCGTCACCTATCACCGCACTGTGCGCAGCAAGGCAGCGGTCAGCTCACAGATCGACGCGGTGCCCGGCATCGGCCCGGCACGCCGCAAGGCGCTGATCAAGGCGTTCGGCTCGGTGCGCGGCGTGAAGGCCGCCACGGTCGAGGAACTGGCCGCCATCCCCGGCATCGACACGCGCCTGGCGACGACCATAAAGGAAACGCTCGGCGCGGGGTAACGTCTGCGGCTCGGGCGACTGTCGATAACCGGAGCCGGTATTCGCGGCTCCTGCATCACACGACTCCGCCCCACACACCTGCTCGCCCATCCCTCCCACGCATTGACCAAAATCCGCCAATCTCGATACACTTGGAGGTTCGCGGGCGGCTAGCTCAATTGGCAGAGCAACGGACTCTTAATCCGTGTGTTCGGGGTTCGACTCCCCGGCCGCTCACCACATCGCCCCCTCCACGCGTTGATCACAGGGGTGCTGACAGGTGCACGACGCACGCGCGACACGTCTGAACGAGGCGCTGGACCACTTCGTGGAGGTCGTTTCCGCGCTGCCCGCGGTCCGTTCCATCCGCGTGTTCGGCTCAGTAGCGCACGGCACGGTCGGTGAATGGTCCGACCTGGACATCGCGGTAGTGATGGAATCGGAATTGGGGTTCA
>DASZMW010000207.1:0-2968 GCA_035551735.1 Humibacter sp.
CGCGGGCTCAAGAATCCGAGCGGTCAGCGCACGTCCTTCAGCATCTGCTTCACCTCGTCGATGACCAGGGCGGGACGATCCAGCGGGATGTCGTGCGAGCTGTGCGCCGCGGTCACCAGGCGTCGATCGGCGGGCGCGGCCTTCACGAACTCCGCTTGCGCGTCACGCCAGCGGGCGGCGTCGAGCGCCGTCGGGAACGGAGTCGAGGCGGACACGATCGCGATCGCGGGAACGTCGGCCGGCCACGACAACTGGTGGTACGCGGTGTGCGCGGGACCGTAGTTCGCGGCCATCGCGATGAGCTGACGATCGGCCTTGGTGAGCTTCTTCTGCTTCTCGAGGGCGGCGACTCCCGGCGCGTTGGCCGCCACGACGCGTGCGGTCTCCTCCGGCGTGTAGAACTGTGGAAGGCTCGCGTCGACGAGCACGGCTCCGGCGACGAGGCCGGGGTCATCGTTCAGGAGATAGGTCGCCACCTCGCCCGCCTCCGAATGCGGCACCAGCACGGCGTCGTGCGTGATACCGAGCGATTTCAGCCCGGCGGCCAGATCGGATGCCGCATCCCGGGCACTGTACGGCCCGGACACCGACTCGCTACGGCCCATCCCCGCCTGGTCGTACGTGATGATCTCGGAGCCGGTGCTCTTCGACAGCTGGGGAACCAGGTGCTTCCAATACGTCGAGTCGTTGCCGCCGCCCGCCTCGAGCACGATTGCCGGCTGGTGTCCGGCGGTGACATGGAACGCGATCTTGTGCCCGTTGTGGCTGATCATGTGCAGGCCGGGGGCAGCTGAGGCGCCCTTGGCTGTTGTGCTGTGTACCGATGCGGATGTCGGCGTCGATGCGGATGCCGGCGACGTGGCACAGGCGACCAGCCCGCCGACGACAAGCGCTGCAGCCGTTGCGGCGAGCGCGGTGCGGCGAAGACGACGGGGACGTGTGTTGAGGTCGGTCATGGGATGAGCCCTTTCGAGTGACGGGTCGCGTCGCCTTTCGACGGCATCGATCCGGGGAGGATCTGTGACGTTCTCCAGCGTCGCGGCAGACGGCTGCGCGCACGATGGGGCAGCCCCTCCGACTGAAGCGACGAGATTCACCCATCGATTCCGGGGGTCACCCGGGGTGTGTCGGCGTGCACGCGGTCGCCCAGCTAGCGCCAGGAATAGAGGGACACCCTGCAAAGTTGATATGAGTGTGCTCAACTTTGAGTGGTCGAACTTGACAGGCATCCGGCCGCTCGCATAAGTTGAGTCTGCGAGGCTCAAGTCTCGCTCACAGGCTTCGGCCGCAGGTGCAGAAGGCACCGGGCCATCAGGGTGTCACACGCACCCGAGGAAGGGAAACACACACATGTCACGTGCAGTAGGTATCGACCTCGGAACGACCAACTCCGTCGTCTCCGTGCTCGAGGGCGGCGAGCCCGTCGTCATCGCCAACGCAGAAGGTTTCCGCACCACCCCGTCGGTGGTGGCCTTCACCAAGGACGGCGAGGTGCTCGTCGGTGAGACCGCGAAGCGTCAGGCCGTCACCAACGTCGACCGCACCATCTCGTCGGTCAAGCGCCACATGGGCACCAACTGGACCCAGGAGATCGACGGCAAAAAGTACACCGCGCAGGAGATCTCGGCGCGCATCCTTCAGAAGCTGAAGCGCGATGCGGAGCAGTACCTCGGCGACACGGTGACGGATGCCGTCATCACGGTTCCGGCGTACTTCAACGACGCCGAGCGCCAGGCCACCAAGGAGGCCGGTGAGATCGCGGGCCTCAACGTGCTACGCATCATCAACGAGCCGACCGCCGCGGCGCTCGCATACGGCCTCGACAAGGGCAAGGAAGACGAGCTGATCCTGGTCTTCGACCTCGGTGGTGGAACCTTCGACGTCTCGCTGCTCGAGGTGGGCAAGGACGACGACTTCTCCACGATCCAGGTGCGCTCGACCGCCGGCGACAACCGACTCGGTGGCGACGACTGGGACCAGCGCGTCGTCGAGTGGTTGATCAAGAAGTTCAAGGACACCACCGGTGTGGATGTCTCGGGCGACAAGATCGCGCTGCAGCGCCTCAAGGAGGCCGCTGAGCAGGCGAAGAAGGAGCTCTCGAGCTCGATGTCGACGAGCATCCAGCTCCCGTACCTGTCGCTGACCGAGAACGGCCCGGCGAACCTCGACGAGTCGCTCACGCGCGCTCAGTTCGAGCAGATGACGAGCGACCTGCTCGACCGCACCAAGAAGCCGTTCCAGGACGTGATCAAGGAAGCCGGCATCAAGGTCGGTGACATCGCGCACGTCGTGCTGGTCGGTGGTTCGACCCGGATGCCGGCCGTCTCCGAGCTCGTGAAGCAGGAGACCGGCAAGGATCCCAACAAGGGTGTCAACCCCGATGAGGTCGTGGCCGTCGGCGCCGCTCTGCAGGCCGGTGTGCTGAAGGGCGAGCGCAAGGACGTTCTGCTCATCGACGTCACCCCGCTCTCCCTCGGCATCGAGACCAAGGGCGGCATCATGACCAAGCTCATCGAGCGCAACACGGCCATCCCGACCAAGCGCAGCGAGACCTTCACCACGGCCGACGACAACCAGCCGTCCGTCGCGATCCAGGTGTTCCAGGGTGAGCGCGAGTTCACCCGCGACAACAAGCCCCTCGGCACGTTCGAGCTGACCGGCATCGCGCCGGCGCCGCGCGGCATCCCGCAGGTCGAGGTCACCTTCGACCTCGATGCGAACGGCATCGTGCACGTGTCTGCGAAGGACAAGGGCACGGGCAAGGAGCAGTCGATGACGATCACCGGCGGCTCGTCGCTGCCGAAGGACGACATCGACCGCATGGTGCGCGAGGCCGAGGAGCATGCGGCAGACGACAAGCGTCGCCGCGAATCCGCCGAGACCCGCAACGGTGCCGAGCAGCTCGTCTACTCCATCGAGAAGCTCATCAAGGACAACGAGGACAAGCTCCCCGCCGACGTGAAGGACG
>DASZMW010000208.1:0-6439 GCA_035551735.1 Humibacter sp.
AGGGTCGAGCTGCGCGACATCGATCTCGACTGCCTCGACTACCTGGCGCAGCATGGTCCGGCCGGCCCAGGAGCACTCGCCCGTCGCGCCGGCGTGCATCCCGCCACGATGACCGGCGTCGTCGACCGTCTGGAGAAGGGAGGCTGGATCGAACGGCAGAAAGATCCGTCAGACAGACGCGCCGTGCTGCTCGCGGTGCGCTCTGACGCGATCGGCGAGGTCTTCAAGCACTACTCGGGAATGAACGACGAGATGGATGCCGTGTGCACCGACTACTCGAACGCCGAACTCGAGCTCATCTCCGGCTTTCTCGAGCGCACGGCCGATGCCGGGCGACGGGCCGTCGCCGACTTCTCCGACCACTGATCTGCAACGGCTGATCCGCGACCGCTGACGAAGAGGTAGCGGAGGTCAGGGTCGCACGGACAGGCACGCCACGAGACCGAACACGGTCACGACGACGAACGCGCAGACCACGATGACGGTTCCCCGAACCTGCTTGCGGCGCACGTCGTCCCGGTCGGCACCCCACAGCGTCGCCTTCAAGCGCACGCGATGCGCCTCCGCGACAATCTCCTGCGTTCCGGGAAGCGTCATATCGAGGGCGCCCTGCTCGAGCTGGCCCTCGATGAGTCGGGCCTCTTCGAGCGTCATGGAAGCGGCCTTCGACCGTGGCCCAACGCCACGCAACCGAACATTCTCCGATCGATCTGCCGCTGGCATCCGATGACCTCCACGCGTATCCGTGATCCGCTACAAGAGTACGGCCGTGTGACGCGCCCCGACCGGACTACTCGCCCTGCGGAACGAATCGGTACCCCATGCCCGCCTCCGTGATGAGATGCCGCGGATGTGCCGGGTCTGGTTCCAGCTTCTTGCGCAGTTGGGCGAGATAGAGGCGCAGATATCCGGAATCCGAGGTGTGATGCGGGCCCCACACCTCTGTGAGGATCGTCTCGCGCGTGATCAGCCTGTCCGGGTTGCGGACCAGCAGCGCGAGGATCCGCCACTCCGTCGGAGTGAGCCGAACCGGGCTGTCGGCGCGCGTGACGCGTCGTGTTCCCAGATCGACGATCACGTCGGCGAACGCGACACGCGGCTCGTCGCCGGCGGTGGGCATCCTGCGCACCAGGGCTCGGATGCGCGCCAGCAACTCGTCGGTCGCGAACGGCTTCGTGACGTAGTCATCGGCTCCCCTGTCGAGGGCGTCGACCTTCTCCGCCGAATCGGTGCGGCCGGAGATCACCAGAATCGGCACCGTGCTCCATCCCCTGATCGCGTCAATGACGGCGAGGCCGTCCAGGCCCGGCATGCCGAGGTCGAGCACGACCAGATCGGGATGCCCCTCGATCGCCGCATCGAGCGCCTGCTTGCCGTCGGAGGCGACCAGAACGTCGTAGCCGTGCGCGGTGAGGATGATGCGCAACGCGCCGAGCATCTGCCGGTCGTCGTCGGCGACCACGACCTTCATCGTGACCCTCCCTCTTCGGTCGCAGGGGCCGAACCCTCATGGTCCTTGCGGTGACCGTGCGAGAAGACGCGCAACGAGACGACCATGGTGAGGCCGCCTCCTGGGGTGTCCTCCGGTGACAGCGTTCCGCTCATTCCTTCGACGAACCCTTTCGACAGTGCGAGGCCGAGCCCGATGCCGGTCGAGTTGTCGGTGTCACCCTCACGCTGGAACGGTTGAAAGACCGATTGCTTGCGCTCGTCCGGCACGCCGGGACCGTAGTCCGCGACGCGCACCTCCACGTGGTCGCCGAACGCGCTCACGCCTAGCCGCGGCGGGGAGCCTGGTACCGAGAAGCGCAAGGCGTTGGCCAACAGGTTCACGAAGACGCGCTGCAACAGCACGGGATCGGCGAGCACCGCCGGCGTCTGCTCCGGTACGTCGAGCACCACGCTTCCCGGGGCGGTGTCAAGCTCCTCGAGAGCGGCCTGCAGAACGTCGTCGACGTCGACCCGGCGCAGGGACACCCCGAGCACGCCCGCCTGCACTCTGCTGACGTCGAGCAGGTTCGTGACGAGGGACTCCAGTCCGGCCAGGCTCTCCGCCGCCGTTGCGAGCAAGGCATCCCGATCGCGGGCTGACAGCCTCACGTCGTGGGACCGCAGGCTGGTCACCGCCGCGGTCGCGGACGCGAGGGGGCGTCGCAGATCGTGTCCCACAGCGGCGAGCAGCGCCGAGCGCACCCGATCGGTCTCGGCCAACGGCCGCAGTTCGCTCGCGGTGTCGCTGAGCTCGGCGTGCTCGAGTGCAGCGTCGAGTTGAGCGACGATCACCGACAGCACACGACGATCGGATGCCGTCAGCTCGTTCCCGAACAACTCGAGCGTCGCGCGCTCCCCCACCGGTTCGACCGTGCAGGCGGTCTCGCTGGTCTGGCCGTCGTCGGCGAGGACACTCCCGTCGGCGGCGACGAGGCGCACCCGCTCCAGTCCGAACGCCTCCTCGGTGCGTTGCACGAGCGCCCCGACCGCGTCGTCGCCGCGGATCACACCGCCGGCGACGGTCGCGAGAATGTCGGATTCGGCCGCCGATCTCTGCGACTCACGTGCACGTCGAGCAGCCTGATCGACGACGAAGCTCACCAGGGCGGCGCCGACCACATAGAGCAGGAGCGCGAGCAGGTGCACCGGCTGAGCGATGGTGATCGTATACAACGGCTCAACGAAGAGGAAGTCGAGAGTGAAACCTGAGAGCACGGCGGCGAACAGTGCCGGCCAGATGCCGCCGACCAGTGCGACGACGATCACGAGCAACTGGAAGGCGAGCACGTCGCTGGTCAGGGCATCGGGACTGCGGAAAAGCCAGAGGAACCAGCTGAGCAAGGGGCCGACGACGATCGCCAAGAGGAATCCGTACACCCGACGCCTCACGCTGAGCGCCCCGCGGGATCGCGGCAGCACCAGTGGGTGACTGCCGGCTGCCGAGTGCGACACGATGTGCACGTCGATGTCGCCCGATGCCCTGATCACCGTCGCCCCGATGCCGGGCCCGGTGAGCAAGGCCAGCAGGCGCGAGCGCCGCGAAACACCGATCACCAGCTGCGTCGCGTTCACCGCCCTGGCGAAGTCGACCAGCGCAGCCGGAATGTCAGCACCGACAACCTCGTGGTAAGTACCGTCGAGCTTGGCGACCAGCGCTCGCTGCTCCGCTAGTGCCCCAGGATGCCGCTCCCGCAGCCCGTCGTCGCTGACCACGTGCACCGCCAGCAACTCACCGCCGGCCGACCGTGCGGCGATGCGCGCGCCCCTGCGCAGCAGGGTCTCGCCTTCCGCACCACCCGTCAGCGCGACGACGACCCGCTCTCGCGCCTCCCACTTGCTGTCGATCCCGTGCTCGCGCCGGTACTGCTGCAACGCCGTGTCCACCTCGTCGGCCAGCCAGAGCAAGGCAAGTTCACGCAACGCGGTGAGATTGCCGAGTCTGAAGTAGTTCGACAGCGCAGCGTCGATTCGCGCGGCCGGATACACGAGACCCTCCGCGAGCCTGTCCCTCAGAGACTGCGGTGCGAGGTCGACGACCTCGATCTGATCCGCGGCGCGCAGCACCGCATCCGGGATCGTCTCCTGCTGGCTGATACCCGTGATCTGCTCCACCACGTCGTTCAGCGATTCGATGTGCTGGATGTTGACCGTGGAGATGACCGTGATGCCGGCGTCCAGCAGCTCCCGCACGTCTTCCCAGCGCTTCTCGTGGCGGCCGCCAGGGGCATCCGTGTGCGCGAGCTCGTCGACCAGTGCGATGTCCGGTCGGCGGGCGAGCACGGCGTCGAGGTCCATCTCTGTGAGCAGGATGCCCCTGTGAGACACCGACCTGCGCCCAATCACCTCGAGCCCGCTGATCATGGCTGCGGTCGCTGTGCGATCGTGCGTCTCGACGAGCGCCACGACCACGGTCTTGCCGGTCTCGGCCAGACGCGCGCCCTCTTCGAGCATCGCGTAGGTCTTTCCGACGCCCGGCGCCGCCCCGAGAAGCACCCGCAGCTTGCCCCTGGCCATTCAGCAGTCCGCTCTCATTTCCGCCCGCCGTCGCCGCCGGGATCCCGTTCGGAAAGCGCCAGGTTGAGCCGCAACACGTTCACCGTCGGTTCGCCGAGGTATCCGAGATCCCGCCCCTGAATCATAGACTTCACCAGCGTTTCGACCTTGGATGCCGCGAGGCCTCTGGCCTTCGCGACCGCTGGCACCTGCAGCAACGCGTACTCCGGGCTGATGTGCGGGTCGAGGCCTGATCCGGATGCCGTGACGGCGTCGGGCGGAATGCTCGCGGCATCCGCTCCGTCGAGCTTCTCGATCTGCGCCTTTCGTGCGTCGATGGCCTTGGTCAGTGCCGGGTTGTTCGGTCCGAGGTTGCTTGCGCTCGACGCGTTCGCGTCATACCCGTCGCCTGCGGCGGAGGGCCTGGACTGGAACCACTGCGCAAGCGGAACGCCCTTCGCGCCGGCGAACGACTGGCCGATCAGGCTGGAGCCGACGATCGTCCCGTGCTCCTGGATGAGCGAGCCGTTCGCGCGCACGGGCATGGTGAGCTGGCCGATGCCGGTCATCACCAGGGGGTAGGCGATGCCCAGAACGACCGTCAGCACGACCATGGCGCGCACGGCCACCCAGTACTGCCTGGCTGTTCCGCGGAGTGTCGGACTCATGTCGGTTCTTCCTTCTCGAGTTGGTGGGTCGAAGCGGTGTCGTCAGAAGCCGGGGATCAGGGCGACAAGCAGGTCGATGAGTTTGATGCCGATGAACGGCGCGATGATGCCGCCCAGCCCGTAGAGCAGCAGGTTGCGTCCGAGCAGCTGTGACGCCGACGACGGGCGATACCGCACGCCTCGCAGCGCCAGCGGTATGAGGATCACGATGATGATCGCGTTGAAGATCACCGCCGACAGGATCGCCGACGACGGAGAGTGCAGCTGCATGATGTTGAGCGCCTGCAAGCCGGGGAAGACGCCGACGAACATCGCGGGGATGATCGCGAAGTATTTCGCGACGTCGTTCGCGATCGAGAACGTGGTGAGCGCCCCGCGCGTGATGAGCAGTTGCTTGCCGATCGCGACGATGTCGATGAGCTTCGTCGGATCGGAGTCGAGGTCGACCATGTTGCCGGCCTCCTTCGCCGCCGACGTGCCCGTGTTCATCGCGACGCCGACGTCGGCCTGAGCCAGCGCAGGCGCGTCATTCGTGCCGTCGCCGGTCATCGCGACCAGCTTGCCGCCTTCCTGCTCCCTGCGGATCAGCGCCAGCTTGTCCTCGGGCGTCGCCTCGGCGAGCACGTCGTCGACGCCCGCCTCGTCGGCGATCGCCTTCGCGGTGAGCGGGTTGTCCCCCGTCACCATGACGGTGCGGATGCCCATGCGCCGCAGATCCGCGAACCGCTCGGCGAGTCCCGTCTTCACGACATCCTTGAGATGAATGACCCCGAGGACGCGCGCCCCGCCGTTCGGCTCCCGCGTCGCGACCGCGAGCGGCGTGCCTCCGGACTGCGAGATGCGCTGGACGATGCGATCGAGCTCGGACGCGACAGCGGAGTCGATCCCGCCCTCGCTCCCCACCCAGGCGGAAACCGCGCTCGCCGCGCCCTTGCGGATCTGCATGCCGTCGCTCAGATCGATACCGCTCATGCGCGTCTGAGCCGTGAACGGCACTGCCTCGCCGGCCACGGACGCCGACGGGCTGTGACCGAGTGTCTTCGCAAGCGCGACGACTGACGAGCCCTCCGGCGTCGGATCGCTGAGGGATGCCAGTGCCGCCGCATTCACGAGTGCGTCGTCGCCGACTCCGGAAAGAGGTAGGAACTCGCTCGCCTGACGGTTGCCGTACGTGATCGTTCCCGTCTTGTCGAGCAGCAGCGTGTTCACGTCGCCGGCAGCCTCGACGGCCCTTCCCGACATCGCGAGCACGTTGCGCTGCACCAGCCGGTCCATGCCCGCGATGCCGATCGCCGACAGCAAGGCTCCGATAGTGGTCGGGATGAGGCAGACCAGCAGCGCGACGAGCACGGGAACGGTGGGAGCGGCATCCGCGTAGCCCGCGACCGGACCGAGTGCGAGGATCACGACGACGAAGATGATGGTGAGCCCGGCGAGCAGAATGTTCAGCGCGATCTCATTCGGTGTCTTCTGTCGTGCCGCGCCCTCGACGAGACGGATCATACGGTCGACGAACGTCTCGCCCGGTTTCGACGTGATGCGCACGACGATGCGGTCGGAGAGCACCCGGGTTCCGCCGGTGACCGCGCTGCGATCACCGCCGGATTCGCGCACCACCGGCGCAGACTCGCCCGTGATGGCGGACTCGTCGACGGAGGCGATGCCCCAGACGATGTCGCCGTCGCCGGGGATCAGGTCGCCTGCCGACACGACCACGACATCGCCGAGCGTGAGGTCGGCCGATGCTATGCGGGTCGTGGCCGCGTGCAGAGCGCCGGGATCGTCAT
>DASZMW010000209.1:0-2240 GCA_035551735.1 Humibacter sp.
GGCTGTGCCGTGCGCTACTCGACCAGCGGGGCGGCTGTGCCGTGCGCTACTCGACCAGCGGGGCGGCTGTGCCGTGCGCTACTCGACCAGCGGGGGCGGGACGGCTATGCGCGCGCGAGCAGCTCGAGCGTGTCGACCACGCGATTCGAGAAGCCCCACTCGTTGTCGTACCAGGCGACGACCTTGACGTTGCGACCGTCGACGCGGGTCAGCGCCGAGTCGAAGATCGACGAGGCGGGGCTGCCCGTGATGTCGGACGAGACGAGGTCGTCGTCCGAGTACTCCAGGATGCCCTTGAGCGGCCCGTCAGCCGCCGCGCGGTATGCGGCAAGCACGTCGTCGCGCGAGACATCCTTACTGACGACCGTGTTCAACTCGACGATCGAGCCCACCGGAACGGGAACCCGGATCGAGTCGCCCGAGAGCTTGCCGTCGAGCTTCGGCAGCACCAGCCCGATCGCCTTCGCGGCGCCGGTCGTGGTCGGAACGATGTTCACCGCCGCGGCACGCGCGCGACGCGGATCGCGATGCGGGCCATCCTGCAGGTTCTGCTCCTGCGTGTAGGCGTGCACGGTCGTCATGAAGCCGTGCTCGATTCCGGCCAATTCGTCGAGTACGGCGGCGAGCGGCGCCAGCGCGTTCGTCGTGCACGACGCGTTCGAGACGATGGTGTGCCGCGCAGGGTCGAACGCGTCGTTGTTCACTCCATACGCGAGCGTGACGTCTGCACCGTCGGCGGGCGCACTGATGAGCACGCTGCGGGCACCGGCATCCAAGTGAGCCTTGGCGGCGCCGGCGGACGTGAAACGGCCGGTCGACTCGAGCACGATGTCGACACCGAGCTCTCGCCACGGAAGCTGCGCCGGGTCGCGCTCAGCGAGGACGGCGATGCGATGCCCGTCGACGATCAGGGCGTCGCCGTCCGTGCTGACCGGTCGGCCGAGGCGGCCGGCCGTGCTGTCGAAGGCGAGCAGCTTTGCGAGTGCCTTGGGATCGGTGAGGTCGTTGACGGCGACGACGTCGAGATCGCTGTCGCGCTCGAGCAGCGCGCGCAGCACGTTGCGGCCAATGCGTCCGAAGCCGTTGATGGCGACGCGGGTCATGATGGTTCTCCTCTGTAAGACGGGTTATCGCTCACAAGGCTTTCGCGTCGATCCCGACGCTGACAGTGGCGCGAGCGACACAGTGCGAAAGGATCTCGCCAAGCGCCCGGTCAAGACGGCACGCGGTCCGCCGACCGGCGCCCTGTCTGCGTGCGTCTTCGTCCCGTAATGTTCGACGGATGCGCACGAACGACCTTTCACGGATGTCGCGCGCATCTCGAGGGGAGGGCGCGCCATGAGCGATGTCGAACGGAGCAAGGACCAGAAGAGCGGCTCGGGACTGCCGCGTGGCGTGCGCACGGCATCCGAGTGGGCATGGCGGCTGCTGGTCATCGTCGCGCTCGCCGGAGTGGTGATCTACCTCGTCTCGGTGTTCCAAGACGTCGTGGTGCCCTTGCTGGTAGCAGTTCTGGTCTGCGCGCTGCTGCAGCCCAGCGTGGCGGGCCTCAGACGGCACCGCTGGCCGAAGTGGCTCGCCATCGTGGTCTGTCTGATCGGACTGGTCGTCGTCGTTGGCGGGCTCGTGCTGCTGGTGGTCTGGCAGGTGCGCGCCGGTATTCCGCAACTCGAGCGGGAATGGAAGGCCGCTTACGACCGGGTGCGGGATGCCCTGTACCAGCCGCCCTTCAACGTGAGCGACCGTGATCTCGCGAACTATCTGAAAGATGTCACCGCCTTCATCCAGAAGGATGCCTCGAGCATCCTCGGCGGCGCGCTCAAGGTGGGAACGGCGACCGGCCACGTACTCACAGGAGCATTGATCGCACTGTTCGCGACGATCTTCATGCTCATCGACGGCGCCGGCATCTGGCGGTGGATCGTTCGACTGTTCCCGAAGAACGCCGCCCCCGGCCTCGACGCCGCGGGAACCGCCGGTTGGGGCACCCTGACGAGCTTCGTACGCGTTCAGATTCTCGTCGCGCTCGTGAACGGCATCGGCATCGGCCTCGTCGCGTTCTTCCTCGGGCTGCCGCTGGCGGTGCCGATCGCCGTGATCGTGCTGATCGCATCGTTCATCCCCGTGATCGGCGCCATCGTCTCCGGCATCATCGCCGTGGTGATCGCCCTGATCTTCGGCGGACCGTTCCAAGCGATCATCATGCTGGCCGGCGTGCTCGGCGTGCACCTGCTCGAGGC
>DASZMW010000210.1:0-16742 GCA_035551735.1 Humibacter sp.
AGGTAGGCATCCTGAATCGCCTGGCCTATCACGTAGGTGTGCGTGCCGCCGAGCAGTGACGCGTTCACCGGGTCACCGGCGCTGTCGATGAACACGAGCAGAATGCCCGCGAACAGGCCAGAGCGTGTCAGCGGCAGCACCACGTGCGTGAAGGTGCGCGTCTTGTTCCCGTACAGATCGGCGGATGCTTCGATCAACCTCGGATCGATCCGTTCCAGTGCCACATAGAGCGGCAACACCATGAACGCAAGGTCGTTGTACGCCATGCCTCCGATCACGGCTGCGCTGGTGCCGAGAATGTGGAAGTCCTTGCTCGCCAGGTGCAGGTCGCGCAGCACGGTCAGTACCGGTCCCTGGTCGGAGAGCACGAACGCCCACATGTCGGTGCGGATGACGAAGGAGACGAAGAAGCTCAGCGCCACCAGCAGCAGCAGCGCGTTCTTCCACCGCTGGGACACGCGGAAGGCGATGAAGTACGCCATCGGGAACCCGATGATGATCGTGACCAACGTGGCCGCAGAGGCGTACCACAGCGCACGCCACAGGAACAATCCGTATGAGACGCCGGAGTTGAAGAACACGTCGTAGTAGACGCTCCAATTCCACGTGAGCGTGTAGCCCTGTTCCGGGTTGCCGGTCATCAGCGACACGGCAAGGCCCGAGATGAGGGGGATCACGAACAACAAGAGCAGCCATACGATGCCGACGAGTCCGAGCAGGTACGGCGTGGAGTGGCGCTTCAGACTGCGGCGGAAGCGTCCCTCCTGGCGCTCGAGCGGAGTCTGGCCGAGTCGCTTCTTGTCGACGGGAGTGCCGACGGTCATGGTCGTCATGACTGGATCACAGGGTTGAACACCTTGTTCCATTCCTCGTAATCGTCGTAGTTCTTGTACACGTAGAAGTTGTGCAGTTTCTCGTCGGTCGCCTCATTCGGGAACACGAGCGGGCTGTTGGCCACCGCGGGGTCGCGCAGCTCGTGCAGGATGTAATCCCTCGCCCCTGGCACCGGGCAGACGTAATTCACGTAGTCCGCCACCATGCCGGCGACTTCGGGCGTGTAGTAGAAGTTCATCCACGACAGGGCCGAGAGCGGGTTCTGCGCCTGCATCGGGATCATCATGTTGTCGTGCCAGAGCATGACGCCCTCTTGCGGAATGACGAACTTGAGGTGCTTGTTGCCCCCGGCAATCGCCTGGAACACGTCGCCCGACCATGCCTGGGTGATCCAGGTGTCGCCGTTGGAGAGCTTGTCGATGTAGCTCTGGTCGTAGTAGCCGGCGACCTGGCCCGAGTCGCGCTGCTTCGTCAGCCAGGCGGCCGCCTTCTGCCAGTCGGCAGGGGTCGACTTCGTCGGTTCCACTCCGGTGGCGAGGAGCCCGAGGCTACCGAGCTCGGTGTTGTCGCTCATCATGCCGACATGGCCCTTGAAAGCCGGGTCGAGCAGGTCCTGCAGACTGTTGATCTCGCGCGTGATCAGCTTCGTGTTGTATGCGATGCCGGTGAATCCGGTCTGCCACACCACCGAGTGCTTGTTGCCAGGGTCGTATGGCGGATTCTTCACGTTCTCCGCCGCGTATTTCGCGAAGTTCGGCAGTCGCGAGTGATCGAGCTCTATCACGAAACCGTTCGCGATCATCTCGGTGAGCTCCCAGCCGTTCGTCATGACGACGATGTCGTAGCCGGTGTCCTCGTGTGCGCGTAGAAGCGGCGAGACTGTCGCGTAGAAGGGAGCGTTGTTCTGGATGACCGGCTGGTAGTTCACCGCGATGCCGGTCTTCTTCGTGAAGGCTTGGAGCGACGGGTATTTGCCCTTGTCCTGGTCGATGTAGAGCGGCCAGTTGGCGAAGTTGAGCTTCGTCGTCGGCTTCTGATCGGCCCAGAACTTCTTCCAGTCGACCTTCACCTGGTTCTGGAGCGAGAGCGAGCCGGGAATGCTGCAGCCCGCCAGCGTCGATCCGAGTGCCGCGACGCCGACGCCACCGAGCACGCCCTTGAGCATGGTGCGGCGCGAGAGGCGTTGCTGGGTGAGTCCCCGCCAGAGCGAGGGATCGGGAGAGGGGCTCATGATGCCGCCCCGGATGCCGGTGCCGACGTGTCGTCTGCGCCCTGCGTCTTCTCCTCGGCCTTCTCGACGGAGACCGGGGTGGGCTCTGGCGACGGAGCAAGCACGAACGCGTGAGCGGCATCCCACGTCAGCACGACGTCTTCGCCTGGCCGTGCGCGCGAGGAGTCCGCGAGGTTCTGGGCGAACGCCTTGAGGATGCCGCCCCACGGGGCGCGAACGTCGTACTCGGTGCTGGCGCCGAGATAGGTGGCGGTGACGACCGTGCCGCGAACCGCATTGGTCGTCGGGACCGGGCCGGCGACATCCGCTCGTGTCACCACGAGCTTCTCGGGACGGATGCCGATGTGTGCGCCCTCGGGCAGCCGCCCGTCCGTGCCGCCCACCTCGAGGCCGGTGCCGTTCGGCAGACGCAGCACGCCGCCGTCGCTCTCGGGTGCGATCACGTTGCAGGTGCCGAGGAACTCCGCCACGAACCGGGTGGCAGGTCGGTCGTAGACGCGATCCGGCGTTCCGATGTCTTCGGTGCGGCCGAAGTTCATCACGGCGAGGCGGTCGGCCATCGACATGGCCTCGTTCTGGTCGTGGGTCACGTAGAGGAACGTGATGCCGACCTCACGCTGGATGCGCTTGAGCTCCAACTGCATCGACTTGCGGATCTTCGCATCGAGGGCGCCCATCGGCTCGTCGAGCAGCAGCACCTTGGGCTCGTTCACGAGAGCGCGCGCAAGGGCGACGCGCTGCTGTTGTCCGCCGGAGA
Organism: Humibacter sp.; assembly: GCA_035551735.1. Taxonomy (GTDB): domain Bacteria; phylum Actinomycetota; class Actinomycetes; order Actinomycetales; family Microbacteriaceae; genus Humibacter. The sequence goes on from DASZMW010000210.1 coordinate 2,823, forward strand.
GCTGCAGCGGGCGTCGCTTGCCATAACCGGCGAGGCCGACCATCTCGAGGTTGCGCTCGACCTTCTCGCGGATCTCCGCCGTCGGCGCCTTCTTGCGACGCAGTCCGAACGCGACGTTGTCGAACACCGTGAGGTGCGGGAACAGCGCGTACGACTGTAACACCGTGTTCACGTCGCGCTTGTACGGCGGCAGCATGGTCACGTCTCGGCCGTCGAGGTAGATGTTCCCGAGGCTCGGAAGCTCGAATCCGCCGACCATGCGCAGGGTCGTCGTCTTGCCGCAGCCCGATGGGCCGAGCAGGGCGAAGAACTCGCCCTGGGCGAGCTGCAGGTCGATGTCGTCGACGGCGATCGAATCGCCGAACCTCTTCGTCACGTTGTGGATCGCGATCGCCGGATGGGCGATCCCGGTTGCTGCGTCGGGAAGGGCTGTTGCGCCCTCGCTCGCCAGGGTCGTCATGGTTCTCCTTCGAATCACCGCCAAGCGGGGCTCGGGCAGAGGTCGCACCGGCGGTGCGGGTATCACCTCGTTTGTGGTGCTCGGCCTGACGATTTGTGTCATTCTCGCAAGCCTGACTGTGCCCGCGCGACCATTTCGGTCGCGAATCGGTATCGACTTCGGGCATTTCGTCCGGGGGCGCTCTCGGGCGTGACGGTCCGGTAACGGATGCCTCTGCTCGCGTCATACGGACGAAATGTCCGGACTGGTCACGCACTCCTCGCGACGGCTGCCGGATGCCCGGTCGCGATCGACTCGTATGCCGCGAGGACCACGTCGAGCGCTCGAAGTCCGTCGCGCCCGTCGGGTACCGGTCGTCGCTTCTCGGCTACGGCACTGAGGAACTCGTCGAGCATGGCGGCGTCGAGGTCCACGCCGTAGGAGAGCCACAGGGGCGCCCTGTCTGTCTCGGAGAAGCCATCGACGCGTTCCGCGAACGGGGCGAGCTCGGCGTTGCCGCCCTCGGCGATCACCCGCAAGGTCAACCCGCCCCAGGTGGGGTAATGGTCGGGCACCGACCAGCTGCAGTCGATCACCGCGGTCACTCCGTTCGAGTACTCGATGGAGACGAGGCCCGCGGTCTCGGCCTCGCGGTCGGCATGCAGCATCCGGTTGGCGACCGCGAACACCTTCACGGCTTCGACGCCGGGGAAGAGGCCGAAGACGAGATCGGCGACGTGCACGGTGTGGTCGGCGACCGCACCTCCGCCGGCAAGCACGGGGTCGGTGAACCACGCGCGCTCCGCGGGAAGGCGTCCGTTGTTCGCTCCGCTGATGCTCAGCACGTCGCCCAGGTCTCCGTTCTGCACGCGATGCCGCAATTCCGCGTAGTGCGGGGTGAACCGAACGGGAAAAGCGGTCATCAGTGACACCCCCGCCCTGTCGCAGGCGTCGATGATGCGCTCGGCATCCTGCCGGGTGGTGGCCAGCGGCTTCTCGCAGAGGATGTGTGCGCCGGCAGCTGCCGCGCGTTCCACGTCGTCGACGTGTCGTGCGTTCTCGGAGCACACGATGACGGCATCCGGCCGCCAGGCCAGCAGCTCGTCCACCGTGTCGAGATAGCCGACGCCGATGCTCTCCGCGAGTGCAGGGCCTCCCGACTCGCCGGCCGGACGGAGCGCGTGGTCCGGATCGGTGACGACACACTCCACATCGGAGCGGTCGCGCAGGATGGCTGCGTAACTGAGCGCATGTGTGTGCGCGAACGAGATGATGCCGACCTTCATCGTTCACCCTCCCGATCGTCCCCGGTATGCGGGCTGGTCGCGGTGTCGAGCGTGATCTCCGTGCGCTCGTCGATGGAGCGATTGACCGCGGTGGCGATGCGCACCGCCTCCAGCGCGTCTTCGGCACTGACCCGGGCAGGGCCGCCGTCGCGGATCGCGCGAGCGAAATCGGCCAGCTCGGCCGTGTAGGGACTGGATGCGGCGTCGACGGGCGGCAGGTAGCCCTGGTCGGCATCCGCGAGCCCGTCGTACTGGAGAACCGGGTAGCGGAGCGAGTCGTGCTCGAGCAGCCCGTCGGGTCCGACGACGGAGAATCCGTAGCGGAAGCCGAGGCCCGGTCTACCCCAAACACCGTTCACGTGCGTGATGGTGCCCGAGCTGTGGCGCAGGATCGCCTGAACGGTCGTCGGGCCGGCGCTCTCGTCGCCCGTGCGCGTCGCGTACACGGTCTCCACTTCTCCGGCGCTCCAGCGTGCCTGATCGAAATCGTGGATCAGCTGATCCATCGCGAGACCGCCGGATCGAGCTTGCTCCCGGAACCACGGTTGTTTCGGGGCGGACCCGATGCGGAAGAACCGTTGCGCGGCCGGAGTCCCGACCCGCCCGGCGGCGACCGCCGTCTGCATGGCTGTATACGCGGGAAAGTAGCGCACCACGTGCGCGGGGAACAGCCGGATGCCTGCCCGACTGCACGCCGCGATCATCGCCGCACTGTCGGCGACGGTGAGAGCCAACGGCTTCTCGCACACCACGTGCTTGCCGGCCGCGGCCGCCCGCTCGACGATCGGCCGGTGGGTATCGGTCGGAGTGACGACATCCACGATGTCGACCGTGTCGAGGAGCTCGTCCATGGAGTCGACCGCGCGCCCCCCGAAGCGATCGGTGAGTTCGCGAGCCCTGCCGTCAGTCGAATGGACGACGACGTCGAAGCCGAGGTCGAGCCATCCGGGCAGGTGGACCTGCGCGATTCCTCCCGCCCCTACGAGGCCAACGGTGGATGCCGTCACGTTCTCTCCTTCTCGAGTCTGCCGCCCCAGCTGCTCCAGTGTCCGCCGGAATCCAGCTTGTCGAGGATCGCGCGCTGCAGCGAGGTCTCCCGCGGCAGCGTCGACCTGTCGAACTCTCCGCGCCTGCGGAAGACGAAGAAGACGGCATCCTCGTCGGCTGGGCCGATCTCACCGGTCAGGGTCCACCGCTTCTGGAATCGCACCATGTTCGACTCGGGTTTGAGCACGGCCGCCAGTTGCGGGTCCAGCAGCCAGGAACCGCAGTAGAACAGCCGCGTCGGGTAGTCGGGGAAATGCTCGGTGAAGAAGGCGGATGCCTGGCGGAAGGAGTCGTCGACCGCATCCGGCGTCAGAGGGCCGATCTCCGGAATGTGGGTCGAGAGCATCCAGCCGTCTGCGCCCTTGACCAGGTTGAACTGCAGCCTGCCCAGCCAGTACAGGTTGCCCGAAAAGGCGGTGGCCAGCCACTCGTACGTGTGCAGGCCGAAGGCGCCGAACGTTCGCCGGTGCACCCAGGCCTGCTGGCCGAGGTCGGAGAGGGAACGGTCGGACACGCTGGTCGAGATTCCACGTGAACGGTGGAACGTACGCACGTCGTCGGCGACCGCGAGCAGGGCGAGCATCGGCAGCACGCCGATGCCTCGCCACGTGCTCTCCGCCGGCGCGAGCTCGAGAGAGTCCGCCGGACTTTCGATCGCGCCGATGCCGGCGCGCAGGCGCTCAGCCAGAGTCTGGATCTCGGCCAGCCGTTCGGGGTCGCTCAGCGCTGCCTCGATCGCGAGTTGGGCATCCGCTCGATCGTCGTCGTGAAAACCGAGCACGGCCAGCGCCCGGTCGTCGGATGCCGCCTCGAGGCGAACAGCGAGATCGGAGAGGTCGATCATGCTGCAGCCTCCATGGACTCCGCAGCGCGTCCCGCGTTCTCCGCCGCGACATGGCAGGCCACCTCGTGACCGGGTTGCAGCTCGAGCAACGGCGGGGTGACGTGGCGGCACACCTCGCGCACCAGCGGGCACCGGTCGGCGAATCGGCAGCCCGGCTTCGGGTTGACCACCTTCGGCGGTTCGCCCGCCGCCTGCTTCGCCGTCATCGTCAGCTTCGTCCGCGGGTCCGGTACCGCCGCGACGAGAAGCTCGGTGTAGGGATGCTGCGGCTCCTGCAGCACCTCTTCGACCGGCCCGGACTCGACCACCCTGCCCGCATACATCACCATCATGCGGTCGGCGACGTACCGGGCGCTGGCGATGTCGTGGGTGATGTAAAGCAGCGAGACGTGCTCCTCGTCACGGAGCGTCGCCATCACGTTCAGCAACCCGATGCGAATGGAGATGTCGAGCATCGAGACGGGCTCGTCGGCCAGAATCACCTTCGGCCGGTACGCGAGCGCCTGGGCGAACCCGATCCGTTGCCGCTGGCCGCCGGACATCTCGTACGGGTACTTCTCCAGCATCTCGCTCGCCGGCGACAACCCGACAGCCTCGGTCACGCGCTCCGCTTCGGCGCGGCGCGCCGCGGCATCCAGGTCGGGGCGGTGCAGCTTCAGTCCGCGCAGGATGCCGTGTGACACTCGGTACGACGGGTTCAGCGAGCTGAACGGATCTTGGAAAACCATCGGCACCGCCGCTCGATAACGCATCTGGTCGTGCCGGCTTCGCAACTGCGGGAGCGGCGTGCCCTCGAACAGGATCTCGCCGGAGCTCGGCGTGTAGACCTGGGCGAGCAGACGGGCGATCGTGGACTTTCCGCTTCCGCTCTCACCGACGAGGGCCACGATCTCCGACTCGTTGATGACGAAGTCGGCGTCGTCCACGGCGTGCAGTTCGCCTCGGTTGCCGAAACCGCCGACACGGAACACGCGGGTCAGGCCGCGCGCCTGAAGGATCGGTGTGCTCACAGCTCGCTCTCCTTCGCGGTCGGGTCGATGGGGCCGGCGTGCTCCTTCGGTCGGTGATCGGGCGAATACAGCAGGCAGCGCGCCAGCACGTCGTCGACCTTGTACAGCTCCGGCTCGACGACCTTGCAGTCCGCGTACGCCAGCGGGCATCGTGGCTCGAACCGGCATCCCGTCGGCATGGCGGACAGGGCCGGGGGAGACCCGGGGATGCCGACCAGCGGCACCTTGGGCCCGCGGATCGAGGGGAATGCGTCGAGGAGCCCTTCCGAGTACGGATGTTTCGGGTCGTCGAAGACGGTGCGCGTCTCCCCGAATTCGACCTCCTGTGCGGCGTACATGACGAGCAGTCGGTCGGAGAAGTGGCTCACCAGCGACATGTCATGCGTCACGAAGAGCACGGCGAAGCCGAGCTGTTGCTGCAGTTCTTTGATCTGAAGCATCAGGGAGCGCTGCGCGACGACGTCGAGGGCGGAGGTCGGCTCATCCATGATGATCAGCTCCGGCGCGAACAGCAGGGCCATGGCGATCATGGCGCGCTGACGCATGCCCCCTGAGAGCTGGTGCGGGTAGCTTTCCAGGTGGATCTTGTCGATGCCGACCAGGGCGAGCACCTCTTCGGACCGCGCCCTGATCGTGGCCTTGCTCTTCACCCCGTGAGCTTTCATGGTGTCGGCGTATTGCGCCCCGATCCGGCGCACCGGGTTCAGCGCATTCATCGCCGACTGCATCACAACGGAGAGGTTGCGCCACCGCACGGGCGCCAGTTCCTTGTCGTTCATGGTGACCAGGTTGTCGCCGCGGAAGATGACTTCGCCGCTGGAGATCCTGGCCGGCGACATGAGCAGCTGTGCGATGCCGAACAGCATGGTCGACTTGCCGCAGCCGGATTCGCCGACGACGGCGACGAACTCTCCGCGGTGCACGGTCAGGTCGACGTTGTCGACGGCCGTGACCGTGCCGGACGAGGTCTCGTAGACGACGCTCAGCCCTCGCACCTCCAGCAGCGGCGCGCCGCTCGAGCCGTCGCTGGGCGTCGCCGACTCGGATGCCGTCGCGCTCGCTTTCGCGTTACTTACTGACACGGTTCCTCCTGTTCCGGCGCACCGGCCTAAGAGCCGGGTTGGAGATCTCGTCGAAGGCGTAGTTGAGCAGGGCGAATGCTGCGCCGAGGAGCGCGATGCAGAGGCCAGGTGCGATGACCCACCATTCCTGCCCGGTCTGCAACGCTTCGGCGGACTGCGCCCAGTGCAACATGGTGCCCCAGCTCTGCGAACTCGGGCTACCGAGGCCGATGAACTGCAGGCCGGCCGCGGTGAGCACGGCATAGAGGGCTGCGCCGAGGAAATTCGCGGCGATCAGGGAGACCATCGTGGGCAGCATCTCGAAGATGACGATGTAGAACCATCCCTCGCCGCGCACGCGAGCGGACTCCAAGAAGTCCCTTCTGCGCAGCGACAGCGCCTGGGCGCGCAGCTGGCGCGCACCATACGACCACCCGGTGATCACGAGCACGACGATGATGATGGCCAGGTTGCCGCCGTTCGCGTATGCCGCGATCACGATGATCAGCGGGAACGCGGGGATGACGAGGAAGACGTCGATCAGCAGCGACAGCAGGTCATCGGCTGTTCCGCCCAGGTAAGCCGCCGCGACGCCGATCAGCACCGAAAGGATGCTGGCCAGTGCTCCGGCGACCACTGCGACGACCAGAGTCTCGCGCGTCCCCCAGACGAGCTGGGCCCAGATGTCCTGGCCGTACGAGGTGGTGCCGAGCGGATGCTCCGCGCTCGGCGGCAGGCTGAGCGCATACGCCCGGTCGTTCGCGTTCGTCACCGAGGTGAACAACTGCGGGAAGATCGCGGCGACCACGAAGATGAACAGCAGGATGGCGCCTGCCAGCGCCTTGCCGTTTCCGCGGATCGCGCGCCAGATCGCCATCCCGGTGCCGCTGGGTCGGCCACTCGTCTTCGGCGTGACCGTATCCGTCGTTTCGGCGGTAGCTGAAGTCATGGCCTAGCCCTCCGTTCTGGCGCGCGGGTCGAGTGCGACGGTCAGGAAGTCGCAGATCAGCACGGCGACGAGCACCGTCACGGTGATCATCACGAACATCGCCTGCATCAACGGGTAGTCCTGATTGTCCACCGCCTGCAGCAGCATGTAGCCGACTCCGGGGTAGTTGAACGTGTACTCAACGAGGATGGCCCCGGAGACGACGAAGCCGAGCGACATCGCGAATCCGGCCAGGTTCGGTAGAACGGCGTTTCGTGCCGCATAGCCGTACATGATCTTCGTGTTCGACAGGCCCTTGGCCCTTGCCATCCTGATGTAGTCGTCCGCCAACACCGTGACCACGTTGTTTCGCATGGTGAGGATCCACCCGCCGATCGAAATGATCAGGATGGTGGCGGCCGGCAGGATCGCATGCGAGAGCACGCTGCCGATGAAGTCCATGTTCCATCCGGGTGCGAGGGTCACGTCGTACGCACCGTCGTTGGGCAACACGCCCAGAGTTACCGAGAACAGCAGCACCAGAAGCAGGCCGACCCAGAAGAAGGGGAGAGCGCCGGTGATCACGAAGACCGGGGGCAGCAGGCTGTCCAGCGCGCTGCCGCGCCGCCAGCCGGCCACGAGGCCGATCAGCGTGCCGAAGACGAACGCGAGGATCGTCGTCACGCCAACCAGACCGAGCGTCCATGGCAGGGCCTGGAGGATCACCGTTTCGACCGATTGCGGAAAGAACGTCAGCGAGGTACCGAAATGGCCGGTGAGCGTGTTCCCCAGGTAGTCGAAGTACTGCACGACGAGCGGTTTCTGGGTGTTGATTCCGAACGCCGCCTCGAGCGCTTTCAGAGCACTCGGGTTCACGCGACCTCGGAAGCGCGCCATCATCGCCTCGGCCGGGTTGCCCGGCATCAGCCGTGGGATGAAGAAGTTCACCGTCAACGCGATCCACAACGTGATGACGAACAGACCGAGGCGCCGCAGAATGTATCTCACGCCGTCCTCCACAAATGAGTCACTTCAGCACTCCTCTTCGCACGTCGAATCCAACGACCCGGCTCCGCGCCCGTACCGTGCGGCTGTTGCCGTGCCGGTACGGGCATGGGAGGCTCGGATCAGTTGGCCGCCTTCAGGTGGAGAAGGATCTGCTCGTTGTCCGGGATGTTGTACGGTGCCGGCAGCGCGTACGGGTTCGACGCGCTCGGCCATCCACTGAACGACTTGGTGCTGTACTGGAACCAGTCCACCGATTCCGTCGTCGGGATGATCGGAACCTGGGTCAGCATCACCTTCTGCAGTTGGTCGACGATGGTGTGCTGCTCCGCGTCGGATGCACCGGGGTACTGGTTGATCAGCGCGTCGACCGTCGGGTCGGAGAACCGCATGTAGTTGGTCGACGCATCCTGCCCGAGCGGTGCGGTGTTGCCGCTGTACAACTCTTGCCGCAGCTCGTAGTACGGCGACGGACCGCCCGTTTCGTCGATGTACGCCAGATCGAAGTCGCCCTTGTAGAGGCGCGTGTTATAGGTCTGGCCCGCCAGGTCCTGAACCGTCAGGTCGACGTTCACCTTGGCGAGTTGCTGCTTGATCTCCTGCAACGAGGCATCCCAGTCGGTGTAGCCGCTGACGGTGAGCACGCTGAGCTCCAGCGGGTTGCTCGCGGAGTACCCGGCAGAAGCGAGGAGTTGTTTCGCCTTGTCCTGGTCCGGTGTGTAGTCGTACTGCTTGGCCAGATCGGCGTTGTACCACGACTTGAATGTGGGAAGAACGATGCCGGACTGGTTAGCAGCGGGCTGGTAGCCGCCCTCGCCGACCTTCGACACGTTGTCGCGGTCGATCGCGTACGCCAGAGCCTGTCGCACCTTGACGTTGCCGGTTACCGCGTGCTTGAGATTGAACGCCAGCGCGACGTTGGTGGTCGGCGGGTACCAGTAGTGGTTGTGCGCCTTGTCCTTGGCGACGTAGTACTTGTCGATGCTCGGGATGAACTGGCCGCCCCACTGAGCCTTGCCGTCGGCCAGGTCCTGGTTCGCAGGCGAGTTGTCGGTGTACGACGGGTAGTTCACCGTCTTCACCGCTGGCTTGCCGGACTGCCAGTAGCCGGTGTTCGCGGTGTACTGGATGTTCTGCGGGGTGCAGCTCGCGACCTTGTACGGTCCGGTGCCGACGGGCTTGGAGTCGGAGTAGTTCACCGGGTTGCCCACCTTGCTGGTCGACCAGATGTGCTCAGGAACGATCGGTGTCTGGTCGGCGATGTAGTAGAGGTACGGCTGCGCGGCGCTCGCGAACTGGAAGACCACCTGATCCGAACCGGACGTGACGACCGACTGCAGGCCGGATGACCAGATCGCGTTCAGATCCAAGCCCTTGTTCTTCTTCAGCAGATTGAAGGTGAAGGCGACGTCGGAGGCGGTGAACGGTTTACCGTCGCTCCACTTCACACCCTTGCGGGTCGTCATCGTCAGGGTCTTGAAGTCGTCTGACCACGTCGCCTTAGTGGCGAGCATCGGCGTCTGCGCGCTGTTCTTGAGGGTGTTCATGTAGATCAGCGGCTCGTAGGCGAACCCGAACGACTCCTGGAAGACAGCGGGATTGAACGGGTTGAACGCGCACGTCCAGGTCGCTCCACCGACATTGGCGATCCGGAGCGAAGCCGAGGATCCCGAACTGTTGGAGCTGCTGCAGCCCGCGACCACCGCCGTGGCTGTGGCGAGTGTCACAAGGGTGACGCCGAGTCGACGCCACCTCGAAAAACGTGATGATTTCATTGCTAACCCTTTCCCAGGCTCGTTGTTGACGAGCGTTTGCCGTGGTGACTCCTATGAAGTTGGGACCCGTGATGGCCTCAAAGTGGGTGGATCCGATGGTGCTGTGGTTTCGTGCGGTCTTCAGTGCAGTTGTGCTGGGGCCTCCCGATGCTCGCGGGCGTCCTCGAACACGTCGTCCCTGAGTCGCCTCAGGGCCTCGTCCAGGGCGCCCTGGCGGACCGAGTTGTCGTAGCCGGTGCCGGCCACGACACGCGGCCGGTGCATGAGCAACTCGTGCAGGCGCACCTTGGTCCGGTCGGCCAGCTCGTCGCCGCCGGCTGTTCCGATGTCGCCTGCCAGGATGATCAGCTCCGGGTCGATGAGGGCTACCGGCGAGGCGAGCACGTCGGCGATCTGATCGGCGAACTCGGACAGGAAGCTGTCGTCGCCGGCACTGTGAGCGGTGCTCGATCGTGCCTGCTCGAGTACCGCGACGGCGTCGGATGCCGGGAGTCCGTGCTTTTCGGCCAGCTTCAGGACCCCTGCCGTCGAAAGGAGGTCGCCGGCGGTGACGCCGTCGGTGCCGATCGGCACGTAACCAACTTCGCCGGAACTGCCCCGGAAGCCGCGCTGCAGTCGGCCGTCGGCGATCACCGCGATCGCGATGCCCTGACCCATCCACAGCAGCAGGACGTCATTGCTTCCGACGGCATGCCCGCGGAGCGACTCGTCACGAAGGACCAGCTTGACGTCGTTCTCGACCGCGACCGGCACGCCGAGCAGTCGCGAGACGCGGCCTTGCACGTCGAACCCGTTCCATTCCGGAATATGGTCGGCGTGACTCAGCTCTCCCGTCTCCGGATCGACAGAGCCGCTGATGCCGATCACGACCTGGCGCACATCGGAGCGCCGGAGATGGGCACGCCGCGCAGCCGAGGTGAGTACCTTTTTGAGGGCGGGCATCGGGTCATCCCCCCTGCCGATCACGACCTTCGACTCGCCGATCGGGTCACCGTTCAAGCCGGCGATCACGGCGTCGATGCCCGATTCGGTGACGTTGATCCCTGCGGCGAAGGCGGCGCGTTCGTTGATCGCCCACAGCTGGGCCTGCGGCCCGCGGACTCCTGGGCGGTGGCCGGCGCGGCGGGCGAGTCCGGAGACCTCCAGCCGCCTCAAGAGCTCGGCGGCTGCCGGCCGCGACACGCTGATCGACGACTCGAGATCCTGGCGGGAGAGCGGCCCGGACTCGAGCAGCGCGAAGAGCGCTGCCCGGTCGTTCAGCTTGCGCAGCGCGCTGGGACTGCCCACTGTTTCTCCTCGTTCGTCGCCAAGTTTGAGAAGAAGCTAGCGCAGACTTCGTTCCACCTCTACGCTGATCCGAGAAATCGTCTAGAAACTTTCAAGTTTGTAACAAAGAGGACGCTGCGCCGTCGCACGGTCGCATTTCGTCCGGCGGTGAGGAAGGACATCCGTGACCCGGAACATCTCACTCGGGGTGAGCTCATACAGCTTTCATCAACGCCTCAGCAGTGGCGATATGGATCTGCTCGACGTGATCGAGTGGGTCGCCCAGAGCGAGGCCGAGCACCTCGAGCTGGCCGTGCTCTCGGACGATCCCGACTCGCCGATCCCGAACCTGTCGTCGGATCCGACCTTTGTGGAGAGGGTGCGTGCTGCGGCCGAATCCGCAGGCGTCGTGTTGTCGAACCTCGCGGTTGGTAACGCCTTCTGGTCGACCGAACCGGTCGACGTGGCGGCGGCCGTGTCACGGGTCGAGGCCTACGTCGATCTTGCTTCGAGCCTGGGCATCTCCCGAATGCGCCACGACGTGGTCGGCCACGAGAACCATCCGGGAGACGACACGCCGCTTTTCGAGGCGGCGTTTCCCGCGATCGTGGCCGGGTCGAAGCAGGTCGCACGGTATGCGGCGACGAAGGGCGTGACGACCAGTCTCGAGAACCACGGATTCTTCGTGCAGTCGGCGGATCGTGTTCGCCGGATCGTGCACGCCGTCGACGAGCCGAACTTCAAGACGACATTGGATGTCGGCAACTTCGTCTGCGTCGATGAGGACCCGGCCGCCGTGGTTCCCGAGAACCTGCCGTACGCGATGGTCGTGCACCTCAAAGACTTCTACGTTCGTGACATCGCGCCCGGCGATGGATGGTTCCGTAGCCGAGGGGGCAAGTACCTGCGCGGCGCGATCGTCGGCAACGGCGATCTCGACCTGGTGTCGGTGGCGAGGTCGATCGTCGAATCCGGCTATGAAGGATACGCAGCCATTGAATTCGAGGGCATCGAGGACTGCCTGCTCGGCATCGAGTGGGGTCTTGCCAACGCCAGACGGCTGCTCGCCCTCGCCTGATCCAACTTGCCTTGACCTGCCCTGACCAGCTGTTCTGCTCGAATCAAACCAGGAGGAGTCCGACGTGACACGCGTGAAAATCGGTGTGATCGGAACGGGATCGATCGCCCAACTGCATCTGGATGCCTATGCCGCGAATCCCGAGGTCGAGTTGGTCGCGGTCAGCGACATGAACCTCGACCGTGCCCGTTCGGTGGCCGAGAAGTACGGCGCGCCGCGGGCATACGCCGACCCGAACGAGCTGCTCGCCGATGCGGACATCGACGGTGTGAGCATCTGCACCTGGAACGACAGCCACGCTCGGTGGGCGATCGCGGCGATCGAGGCGGGCAAGAACGTGCTGGTCGAGAAGCCGATGAGCCGCACCTACGCGGAGGCCGCGGAACTCGAGAGGGTGGTGAAGGCGAGCGACCGCATCCTCCAGGTGGGTTTCGTGCGGCGCCACTCACCCAACGCCGAGGTGCTCAAGACCTTCATCGACAACGGTGAGCTCGGCGAGATCTACTACGCGAGAGCCAGTGTCATCCGCCGGGTCGGCAACCCTGGTGGATGGTTCGCGGACAAGGCCATCTCGGGCGGTGGGCCGTTGATCGACGTCGGAGTGCACGTGGTCGACCTGTGCTGGTATCTGATGGGTTCGCCGAAGGCAGTCGCCGTCAGCGCCAACTCCTATCAACGGCTCGGCAACCGGGCGCAGGTGACCACGATGCCGCGCTACCAGGTCTCCGACTACGACCCGACGACGAACAGCGTCGAGGACATGGTCAACGCATTGGTGCGATTCGAGAACGGCGCATCCATGCTGGTCGAGGCCAGCTACTCGCTGCACGCCACGAAGGACTCGATCGGGGTCTCCGTCTTCGGCGACAAGGGCGGCGCCGATCTCGAGCCGGAGCTCGAGATCGCGACCGAACGGTACGGATCTGTGGTCAACGTCATCCCGCAGATCTCGTCACCGACCTTCGAGCTCGAACGCGCGTTCTCCAACGAGATCCGCAACTTCGTCGGCGCGATACAAGGGAAGGCGCAGACGATCGCGCCCGTGTCGCACGGTGCGGAGATCACGAGGATCCTCGAGAGCATTTACGCGTCAGCCGAAGCCGGCCACGAGATCTCGCTTTGACGCTTGCCGCGGAGAGCACGGTCGTCGCGTGGCGCAACTCGATCGTGCTCGTCTTCGGATTCTCCGGCTTCGCTCTCGCAAGTTGGCTCTCGCGGGTGCCGAGCGCACGAGACGGACTGAACGCCACCACCCTGCAGATGGGTGTTCTCGCGCTCGGAATCTCCGCAGGTTCGATCGGCGGGTTCTACGTCGCGAGTCGCGTTGCGTCCCGCTTCGAACCGCAGCGCGTCATCGTCGTGGCTCTGTGCGGGTCGACGGTCGGCCTCGTGGTGGCGGGTCTCGGCGCGTCGACGTTCGGGAGCTATCCGCTCGCCTTCGCCGGGCTGCTGTTGCTCGGGCTGTCCAACGGCACCTGCAACGTCACGATGAACCTCGAGGGCTCAGGCATCGAGCGTGCGCTCGGCAAACCGTTGATGCCGTGGTTTCACGCTTCATTCAGCATCGGCGCGGCGGTCGGAGCGGGTGGCGGTGCGCTCGCCGCGGGTCTCGGAATACCGGTGGCACTGCATCTGGGAGCGGCGGCGATCGTGATGGTCGTCGTCGGCGTCGCTGCGACCGTGCGGCGTTGGCCAGCGGTCGGCTCGGTGCCGGCCAGCTCGGAGCCGGCCGTCTCTGTGCCTGCCGTCCCCGTGAGCGCGGAACCTTCCAACGGGACGCTCCCGCTCGTCACGCGACGTCGATCCGCCTGGTTCGAGAGGCGCACCATCCTCATCGGCGTCGTGGTGCTGGGCATGTCGTTCGCGACCGGTGCGGCCAACGACTGGGTGGCTCTCGCTACCGCGGACGGCCGCGGTGCGAGCAACGGCGTCGCTGCGCTCACCATCGGTGTTTTCACGGTCGCCGTCGTGGTCGCGCGGTTGAGCGGCGTCTCGTTGCTCTCTCGCTTCGGGCGGGTGCGAACAGTGCAGGGCTCGGCGATCGTCGCGGTTGTCGGCATGCTGCTGTTCATCTTCGGCGGAAGCGTCGCCACCGGTTTCATCGGCGCGGCACTCTGGGGTCTCGGAGTAGCACTCGCGTTCCCGATCGGAATGTCCGCAGCAGGCGACGACCACCGATTC